>JANWHF010000256.1 GCA_025450555.1 Tepidisphaeraceae bacterium
CGCCCAAGCGCCTCGATGTGGTCATCGCGATCATTTTTCGTCAGTCAAAAATCCTGATCGCCAAGCGGCGCAAAGGCGACACGTTTGCCGACCATTGGGAATTCCCCGGCGGCAAGCAGGAGCCGGGGGAAAACACAGTCGATTGCCTGCATCGCGAGCTGCGCGAAGAGCTCGATTTATCAGTCGATCATCTTGAGCCGCTCGCGACGATCACCCACGCCTATCCCGATTTTCAGGTTTGCCTGCATCCATTTGTTTGCCAGCTCGCGTCCGGTCAGCCCAAGCCGTTGGCGTGCCAACAACTTGCCTGGGTCACGCCCGAAGAGCTTCGGCAACATCAGTTCCCCGCTGCTAACGCCCCACTGATCGAGGAAATCATCCGACGATGTGCGACCGATCTGTCGTTTTCCGATCGCGCGCGACGGCCTTGATCTATTGATTTCGCCACAGCCCATTCGTAGAGTACGAGCAGAATCGTCAGTGGGCGATTAGCTCAGTTGGCTAGAGCGCAGGTATCACACACCTGAGGTCACAGGTTCGAGCCCTGTATCGCCCATTTCCCCTGACAATTACTCTTCGCGGCAATCACGAGCTTCTAAAGCCGGAGTAACGCTGCATGAGATGCCATATCTGCGCCGGGTGGTCGTGCGTCGTCGCCTTGATGGTGGTGGCAGTCTGCAGGCGATGGACCGCTCCCGCGACCCGGCGACTTTGTGAGCTTATAGCATGAAAGCCATTACATTTTTCGCTGCGACGGCCTTCTTGGCAGCTTTGCTCCACTTACCTGGCTTGGTTGAGGCGCAAGTCACGCTCTCGCTCGATCCCTCAAAGACGGGCGCGCCGATCTCCAAGTACGTTTACGGTCAGTTTGCCGAGCATTTAGGACGGTCGATTTACGGTGGCCTTTGGGCCGAGATGATCGAGGACCGCAAGTTCGGCCAGGAGATCACCGACGAGTACAAGCCGTTCGATCTGGCCGACGACAACTACGGCAAGCCTGCCGCCTTTGTGTATCTGAAGAATTCACCATGGAAAGTCATCGGCCCTAAGGGCACGGTGACGATGGACAAAACTCATCCCTACGTTGGCGACTGGTCGCCGGCGATTCATCTTCCAGGCGACGGTACGGAAGCGGGAATCTCGCAGGGAAATGAGCCGTACAACGGTGCCGGCGGATTCCTGGCGGTGAAGAAAGACAAGGCGTATGTCGGTCACATCGTTCTGGCAGGCGATGCGGAAGCAGGTCCGGTCACAGTGCGGCTGGGAAATCCCAGCGCCTCCAGCGGACTTCAAATCTGGTCAAAACAGCAGGTCATCGAAAATCTGACAAGTGAGTGGACGTCGTATCCCCTGGAATTCTCATCGATGCCCGATTCGGATCAGGTGACCCTCTCCATCACCGCCAAAGGCAAGGGGGCTTTCCACATCGGCGCAATCTCGCTCATGCCCGCGGACAACGTCAAAGGATGGCGTGCCGATACGCTGGCGGAACTCAAGAAGCTCGACACGCCGCTGTTGCGCTGGCCCGGCGGGAACTTTGTATCCGGCTATAACTGGCGCGACGGCATCGATCCCAATCGCGATAAGCGCCCGCCGCGCCCCAATCCAGCATGGAAGAACATCGAGCACAATGACGTTGGCATCCATGAATTCATGGAGCTGTGCGATCTAATCAAAACCGAGCCGTACGTCGCCCTGAACATGGGCAAAGGGTCGGTTGAGGAGGCTGCCGCCGAGGTGCAATACATCGTTGGGGCGCCGGACACGCCGATGGGCAGGCTTCGCGCCGCCAACGGACGACGCCAGCCATGGCAAGAAAAAATCTGGGCTGTCGGTAATGAGATGTACGGAACGTGGCAACTGGGCTACATGCCTGTGGACCTGTACGTGCTCCGCCATAACGCTGCAGCCAAGCTGATTCACGCCGAAGCGCCCGATGCCATCCTCGTTGCTTGCGGCGACACCAGCACGCGCGACTGGGACAATCACATGCTCACCGTCTGCGGCGACAACATGAACCTCCTGTCGCTGCACACCTACGTCCACGAAGTCGTCGGCGATCCCTACAAACACTCCGTGCAGCTTCGCGATTCCATCCACAACATTCTGACGGCATTCCGCGGCTACAAGTCCACGCTTCCGATGGTTGACCAGCGCAAGATCAAAGTCGCATTCGACGAGTGGAACTTCTGGTACGGCAACTACGTCTACGGTGAACTGGGCACGCCGTACCGTCTCAAGGATGCCTTGGGCGTTGCGATGGGCCTGCACGAGTTCTACCGCAACAGCGACATCGTCCAACTCGCGTGCTTTGCCCAAACCGTAAACGTACTCGGGGCAATCAAAACCAGCCGCACGGCGGCCACGCTCGAGGGCAGCGGCGAGGTTATGGCGCTGTACCGCCACCAGTTTGGCACTATTCCAATCCAGATCACGCAGCCAACCGCAAGCCTCGATATTGCCGCGGCATGGACAGAAGATCGAACGGCAATCACGATTTCAATCGTCAATGCGACAAGCACTCCGCGCGCCGTCGACGTGGATTTTGGTAAGCTGGCTGTCAAGAACGCCGCTACTCAATGGGAGATCACCGGTGCCAACCCGGAAGTTCACAATGAGCCCGATGGCTTTCCAAACCTGATTCGGGCGATCTCCAGGAACGTGACATATAGGGGCAAACTCGATGCGCCTGCGTACTCCGTTGCGCTCTACCGGCTCGAAATGAATTGATTGCTCCCGCCTTAAGGACGCCATGACAACGCGAACCACTGCGATTGCTCTAACGGTTCTCGCGACGATGGTTTTTCTGACGATCACCTCATCGCCTGCCGCTCGTGCCCAGACGACTCAGCCCAGCGCTCCTGGCCGCGGCCGCGGTGTTGAAGACAGCGTTGCGCGCGGCGGCGTCATCTCGCCGCAAGTCAGTGATACGTACGTCGAAACGCCCGGCGCTCATCATGACTATCAAGTCTGGCGCGTTTATCTGGCGACGAATCTGCCCATGCTCTTCGGGGATTAGGCGGCGCGATTTGGGAGATTCAGTGGCCTCGCGGATACTCATTTCCTTGTTGGTTGAGCACGAGCTTCTAAAGCCGGAGTAACGCTGCATGAGATGCCATATCTGCGCCGAGTGGTCGTGCGTCGTCGCCTTGATGGTGGTGGGATTCTGCGGACGAATGCTGCGTGCGCAGTCGATCTTCACGCAGCGCCCCGACGACCCCGCCGCCGTTTACCTCACCGCCGATCAGTTCCAGGTGAAGGGTGATGGCATTGCTGACGACTCGGATGGCATCCAGCAGGCGATGGACCGTGGCCGCAATGGCATCGTGTTTATTCCTGAAGGGCGCTATCGCATCAGCAAGACCGTGTACGTTCCGACCGGCACCCGCGTCATCGGCTACGGCAAGAACCGGCCCGTCTTTGTGTTAGGCGCCAACACCCCCGGATTTACGGAGCCGGGTCGTGGCTGGCCGTTTGGCACCGGCAAGTACATGATCCAATTCGCCGAAAGGCACCAAGCCGATGGGACTGTTGTCGATGCCAGCGAATTCAGCTTCAACTGCGCGATGAGCAACATCGACTTCGAGGTCGGCGATGGCAACCCCCGCGCTGTCTGCATCCGTTTCCATGTTGCGCAGCACAGCTACTTGAGCTACATGAGCTTCAAGGTTGGCTCGGCGCTGGCGGCAATGGAAGATATCGGCAACCAGGCCAGCCACGTGCAAATCACGGGCGGCAAGTACGGCATCATCTCCACGCGAACAAGCCCAAACTGGCAATTCCTGCTGATGGACTCTGTTCTAGAGCACCAGACCCTCGCCGGTATCCGCACGCAGGATGTTGGTTTTTGCATGATCCGCTGCAACTTCAGCCACATGCCCGTGGCGATCGAAATCCCCCAGGGCCAGACCGACCAGATCTACGGCCGCGATTTGCGATTCGATGACATTGCACAGGCGGGCATCAAATTCGGCGATGCGCGGAACTTCAAGCATCAGGTGACGCTGGAAAACACCGCCTGCACCGATGTCCCCAACTTCATCGGCGGCGGGGAAAAGATCGATGCGCCCGGGAAGTCTTATGTCGTTGATCACCTCTCTGCGGGTCTGGAAATCGGTCGCGATGGTCGCGAAGCCGGCATCGTCACCCGGCACAAGGAGCATTCGGTTGAGACCGCGGTGCCAGCGGTGCCATCCGACATTCCCGCACTGCCTCCGGTGAGCGAGTGGTTCAATATTCGCACGCTCGGGCAAAATCCGGATTTGCAGGCCGCGATCAATGAACACCGTGTGCTTTACTTCCCCATGGGCACTTACCGGTCCGCCGCGCCACTGATGCTCAAGCCCGACACGGTACTCATCGGCCTACACTGCACCAGGACCACGCTCAGCGCAATTTCCTCCCCAAAAGGCGGCTCGCCCATCGTCAGCGGGCTTGGGTTCGCCAGCACAGCCGGTTCTCCCAATATTCTGTGGAACTCTGGTGAGAAGTCGGCCATGGATGACATCGCGTTTGGCGGCGGCGGTTTTGGCCGCGGAGCAGCCCGCGGCGGCGAAGCGCAGCCCTACCTGCTGGTCAGCAATGGGGGCGGCGGCATTTTCCGCAACATCTGGCTCCAGGGTGGCGCTCCGCCGACGGGTCTGCGCGGCGAAAACACGTCCACGCCTCTCAAGGTCTATCAGCTCTCCAATGAACACCACAGCCGCGTCGAGGTGGCCCTCCGCAATGTAGCGAACTGGGAGTTCTACTGCCTGCAAACCGAGGAGGAGGCGGGGCAGCAAAACGCATATGCAATAGACATCGAGAATTGCCGCAACATCCTTTTCGCCAACACCTACATGTACCGCGTATCGCGACTCGTAACGCCCGTGACTTATGCGGTGAAAGCGCGAAACTCGGACAATATCGTCTTTGACGACGTACACATCTTCAGTCAGACGCGCCTCCCTTTCGACAACGCGGTCCTGGAGGAAAACAGCGGCGTAGCCACCCGCGCCAACAACTTCACGCACCTGGTCGTGAGCAAGTCGATGAAGAAGGGCGATCCCCTGCCGCTCCCCGCGGTCTTTGCCAGCGGCGCGCGGTTGGAGAAGCTGGCCACAGGCTTCAGCAACGCCACCAGCCTGACGGCTGACAGTGCCGGCCGAATCTACTTCACCGACGCCGCCAATCGTAAGATTGACCGTTGGAATGACGCCAAAAAGAAGGCTGATGTGCTGGCCGAAACATCCGGCGATCTCCAGCCTCAGGTCATGGGTTTTGTTAAGCCGTCCACGTTGCTCATCGCAGCTTTTGCCCCCGGCGCGCGTCAGCTTGGAGGCATCTTCAGCCTCGACATCAAGGGCGGCGAGTTGCGGCAGGTCAAAGAAGTCCAAACGCCCAAGCCCGGCACGGCATTGCTGCTTCCGGTGGGTCTGCACAACCGTCTGGACATCATGCAGGAGTGCATGGAGCATCGCGGCTACGTCTATCGCCGGGGCAGTAACACAGCCATCATCAGCGCCGTCGAGAATGAGCACCGCGGCTACTTCTACGCCCCCGATTCCAACATCGCCATCATGGCCGGCGGCACCGGTCGGCCGATCACGCAGAGTTCACAACTGGCAGTCGTCGAGCCGGGCAAGAGCGTGTACCTCACCTCCGAAGATGACTGCCGCACGTGGCGGGTGAGCATTGACGAGAACTCCAAGCTCACCGCGCAGCTCTTTGCCGATCGCGGCGGCAACTCCGTTGTGGCCGACGCCGACGGCAACGTCTACATCGCCAGCGGCAACGTCGACGTGTACGACCACACCGGCAGGCACCTGGGCACACTCGAAACCCCCGAGCGCGCCACCAGCCTCGCCTTCGGCGGGCGCGATCGCAAAACCCTGTTTATCGGTGCGCGCGGCTCCCTCTACGCGATCGCGACCAATGCGAGGGGCCAATAGCGACGCAAGGAAGCGGTAGAGCGAGGGACTCCACCCATAACAGATGCGAGTGCAGGCGCAAACGACTATGGCATTGTTCACCATTGCACGCCGAAAATATTTGGATCGCATATTCCCCGTTGATGAATTGTCGGCAATGGTCGAGATGCTGCGCCTGTGGCGACTGGAGAAATCTCCCGGTTGCGAATCGAAGGTGCGAGTCGATGTGGAATGTCGCATTTCCTGGTTTCCCCGGCCGCAACGTGAAGCGATTGTAAATGCATTACGCCCGCGCCTCCTCCGGGCCAACATCGACATGAGTGATCCGGATGAAATCAAGCTTGTGGCATGCACACAAAGCTTGACCGATGAAATTGACCTCTCGCTCTGGCGAGAATGCCTGGCGGAGCCACTGCTGAAGCACGCGTGCGTAATGCTTCGCATCACGTTTGCCGGGCCGCTGCGATCACCCAATGGCTTAGGAAGTAATGGCAAGACCACATTCGTCCTGTTTGGCAGCCAGTTCGAGGGCGCCTTTCTGGCCAAAGCAATCTGGAAATTCGATGGAACTCCAGCGGGGGAACGACTATATCGCTTGACCGACTGGACCTCGCAAAATCAGTTTCTCGAAGCCTTCGAATTCTATTTGCGGCAATGCACGTTGGGCCCGCAATCGAGCGCGGCAAGTTTTGCAATAAGGCACTATCCAAATTCCAAAGACCCGTTATTCATTTCATCGCGTCATTCGGCTTTGGCCAACTGGGTGATGCGGCGCTTGTGCGAGCCCTCCGGTGAACACGGCCCCGCTGCCTTTGTCAGGCGCCTGGGCGTGCCCTTGCTCATTGCGGCGGTGCTGATCGCTGTGAGCGTTACCGCGGAGTTGCCTTTGCCGGCGCTCGTGCTGTTGCTCTCGCTCGCTGGACTATCGCTCTGGTCGGCAGTTCGGGTCGTCTTGATCAAATCGAAGCGAGTTCGAACTTATTTCAACGGAATGCGCCAAGCACTTGGTATCGTGCATAGCCAGACGGTTTTATTCCAGCTTGCTGATCTTTCAAACAATCAAGAGCCAAGCTTTCTCAAATGCTGCAGGGAACTTGAAGCGATGGGTGCGGCGGCGGTCTGCGATTTCACCATGACAACTGCACGCGGCGTGTTTGACGCGCAACGCATGTTCAGACTCGGGATGCACTCGGTCGTTCTGGGGATAATCCGAAAGTACGAAACCCTCGAGCACTTCCCTGGCTACCCCACCATTCGGCTCACCACTGATTTTGAAGACGAATGGTCACATGGAACGGTCAACCAGCCGATCTACCGAAAGTCGCATTCATCCAGTTCGAGCTGTCGGTGCCTGTTGGATCGCGGTGGCGTGGACGAGACTGTCGCGCTTCACTTTCGCCATGTCGATCGGCTGATCGCCTCGGGGAAGATCCCTCTTCCACCGCCATCGACTCCACAGCAGGCATTGAAAGAGCTTGAAGATGAGCATGCGTTCGGCGATGAACAGTGGAAGAAGTTCCACTACTCCTGGGGCGACGCGCTGCACGATGCCTTCAAATACTGCCGGCGCGAATATCTGCGCGATTGAATTTGAACAAATGCCGCAGGCTTGCTTTGCCCCACGCGCACCGGACCGCTACAATTCGGCTCACGCCATCGCCCCCATAGGTAAAGGGATATACCGGCGGTTTCCTAAACCGCAGTTCCAGGTTCGAGTCCTGGTGGGGGTATTTCCGCCCTGCCGAGATTCTTTCTCAACTTTAACGTGCGAGTTTGGAAATGGCCCGGCAAATTCACAATTGCATGGCCGCCCGTATATCGTCTACATTGTTTGCGCTTCAGTCCTGCTCATTTTTCAAAGTTGCGCATCAATGGCCGGGGAAGGATTAATGAAATATTCATTTGAGATGATCGCCGTCGCGATTCTTGCGGCGTTTTTCCCGCTCGCGACGCATGCCGCGCGAGGCGATGTGCTGGTCTCCACCAATTTTGACTCCGCTCCCTTTCAGGCCGGCCAAACGATCAACGGTCGAGGTGGATTTCTCGTTTCACCCGGCGTTCCGTCGGCGATGATGATTACAACGTCCAACGCATTCGATGGAGGTCAGGCGCTCGAAGCGATCGGGAGCCAACTGACCGGCCCTTCCATTTTCTATCAGACGGCGGCTACAACCGATCCCAATTACGATGCGATCGCCAATGGAAATCCGATCATCACGCTCGAAGTTCACGCTCGACTGGATGGTCCCAGCACCGACACCGGCAACGGAACGGCCGACGATATCGCGAGCGTCAACCTCGACGCCCTGCTTTCAGATAACTCCTACTTTTCCACCTACCTATCTTCCAATGGCCAAGCCTATGGCTACGTGAATCAGAATTACGTTTTTTCTGGCGCCGCTGCGCTGGGCCAATATCATGATCTGAAACTGGTGCTCGACTTCAACCAGAGAGCCAGCACGTTTATTGTGGATGGCAACGTGCTGGGAACGGAACCGTTCGATTCGACGATTCAGTCGAGCGTCCTGGTCAACGCGGATATGAGCCTGAATTCGCTGATCCTGCCGGCTCAATACACCGGCACATTCGATGATTTTTCCGTCACCGCCACTCCGGAACCTTCGGCCGGCGCGATTCTTGTCATGGCGGGCTTGATTCTGGTTCTGATGCGAGCCAAGCCGAGGACGGGACCGCTTCTTGAATAAGCTCCGTCGAATCAATCGGCGACTCGCTCGGCCGGCGCTGCGGAATCAATCACTCCGCGAAGCACATTGCCCAGAGCCTTGGCATCATAGACCGCCGCCGCCGGCACGCGGATCAGCGGCACGCGCGCGGCAGCCAGTGCACGATCGACAAACTGATCGCGCTCCTGTCGGCGGGCTTGGCGATGGCTTTTGTCATCCAACTCAATCGCAACACAGATTGCAGTGGTCGTGGCATCGGCAATGATAAAATCGAGATGCTTCTGCGAAATGCGCCCGCCGAAGCCTTCCTTCCAGGCTTCGCCGGAGCAATGTATGACGTCCGCCAGGCGAACTTTCGGGCAGATCATCAGATGATGCGGAACGGCGCGACGAAGTGACTGGTAAAAAACCAGTTCGCCTTTGGAGAGAAGAAATTCGCGCGAAAAATAGGGAAGAGGCTTGGGCCGCCAGACCAGAATCTTGAGCAGCCCGATGAGCAGGACCAGGCAGGCGATCGCGATGATCAGCGGTAGGAACTGCGATGGCATCGCGCATCGGTATATCCGATGCCTCGCCGCTCGCAAAGCATCTGGGAAAAAAGAAACGCCCTCTTGGGCGTCACACCACAGGCCGGGTGCGCCAAAGAGGGCTTTTGGAAATAAGGTGTTGCTATTTGGGACGAGAATCGGTCGATTCGGCGACGCGCTTTGTTGAATCTTTCGGCTCGGCCGTC
>JANWHF010000257.1 GCA_025450555.1 Tepidisphaeraceae bacterium
GACGCGCTTGGCGATCAGCGACTTGGTCAGCCAGATGTCTTCCTCAAGCTGGAGCCGCCTGGCTCGCTCCTGTGGAGTCATCGGCTGCAAAACATACTGAGCGCGCGGGATCACCAGCACCTGCGCGTAAGGATCGCCCTTGCGGAAAATATGCCGATGGCCCGGCGGCGGCGCTTTGAAGACCATACACATCCGCTTGGGCCACCACTCGGTCAAAAGATGCCCGCAATGACACGCGGGAACGGTATAGGTCATGTCGCGGAAATAGCGCGGGTGCGGCTCGACCCGGAGCACATAGCCCGGCGGCGCCTGAATATCGATCGACGTGATAAACAGATATTCCGTCGGCGGCGGCGGATTGGATAGCGTGAAATCATTCCGCGGATCCACCCCACCCGGCTCGGTTTCCTGGCTCCACTGAAACGTCGGCACGCCATTGACGTTCAGAACATGGCATTCGGTGTCGTACTGATAAAGCAATTCGAAACCATGCGTACACCCATCGACAAATGCCGGGCAATGCCAGGGCTCCGGCTCCGAGCCGTTCTCTTTCTTATTCTCTGCCGACCCACCCCAGTCGCCGATGGCCACCTTGATCGGACGGGGAGGCAGCGCCTTACCTTCCAGACGGTACTTGATCTCTAATTTCGCCATAAGGAATTTTTGAGCGGATGCAACGTGTATTGTAACGGAAGTAGCCCCGACAGGATTCGAACCTGCGACCGGTCGCTTAGAAGGCGACTGCTCTTCCAATTGAGCTACGGGGCCGGAAAGCAGCGTCGGAATTGCGCCCGCGCCGAAGGCTAACGTACACCAGATCAGGGCTTCAGCCAAGCCGAGGCTCGCTTAGGTCCATTATAGCGCCAGGTAATCGCTTGTGGCATTGCACAATGCGTGGCACAGGCTTCGGAGCCACTGGTCTTTGATTCACAGCCTGGAAGGCTGTGCTACGGGCGCATTTGAACTGAGGCGTCGCTCCTCCGTATCCTTTGCGGATGCAAAGCGCGATAGCGACCCCTCCAAAGTTGCCGGGCTCGACCAAAAACCGGCCCGAATTGCTCGCCCCCGCGGGCGATTGGGAAGCGATGCGCGCGGCAGTCCTCAACGGAGCCGATGCCGTCTATTTCGGCCTCAATCAATTCAACGCCCGCCATCGCGCCCACAATTTCACGCTCGAAGAATTGCCGGAGGTGATGGCTTATCTCCACGGCCACAACGTCCGGGGCTATGTCGCCTTCAACATTCTGATTTTTTCTGATGAGCTGGAAGAAGCCGCGCGGTTTATCAGTTCCATCGGAGCAGCAGGCGTGGATGCAGTGATCGTGCAGGACCTGGGCCTCACGCGCCTGATCCAAAAGCTCTGCCCAAAGTTGGCCGTTCATGGCTCGACGCAGATGACGCTGACCGAGCCGATGGGGATCGAATTTGTGAAGGCGCTGGGCGTGCAGCGCGTGATCCTGGCGCGCGAGCTTTCCATTGCCGACATCCGAAAGATCCATCGATCGACCGACATGCCAGTCGAAGTCTTCGTCCATGGCGCGCTCTGCGTGGCGTACAGCGGCCAATGTCTGACCAGCGAATCGCTCGGCGGGCGCAGCGCCAATCGCGGGCAATGCGCGCAAGCCTGTCGATTGCCTTATTCGCTGATCGTCGATGGGCAGCAAAGAGACCTGGGTGAGCACGCGTACCTGCTCAGTCCACAGGATCTGGCTTCGTACGATCTGATCGATCAACTCGCCGACTCAGGGGTGTGCAGCCTGAAGATCGAGGGACGATTGAAGGGCGCGCCCTATGTGGCCGCGACCACGCAGACCTATCGTGCCGCGATCGATGCATTGCAAACGGATCGCCCGCTCGAGCTTTCCCGCCAGCAGGAAACAGATCTGGCCCAAACCTTCTCGCGCGGCTTCACGCATGGCTTTCTCGATGGCGTGGATCATCAGGAACTGGTTCATGCGCGATTCCCCAAAAGTCGCGGACTGCTGGCCGGGCAAGTCGTGGCGATTACGACGCGCGGAGTAGTCGTAGAATTAGCCGCGTCAAATCGATCCGGAGATGAAGATGGATTTACCCGCGCCGACACATTGAACGTCGGCGATGGCGTCGTCTTCGACCAGGGACATCCTGAAGCAGGTGAACAAGGCGGGCGGATTGCCACCGTTCGGACTCAAGGCGGGAATAAATCCGCAAGAGTCGAAATTTCGTTCGAACGGGACGGGGTCGATCTGGAACAAGTGAACGTCGGCGACATCGTCTGGAAGACCGACGACCCCGCGAGCCGTCGCCGGCTCGAGACGAGTTACAGCCGGGACCGAGTCGTTCACCGCGGGCCTCTCGACGTCCAGCTCATTGCAAACGTCGATCAGCCGCTTCAGATTCGCGTGCGCGATGCGGCAGGCCACGAGGCAACGGTTTCATCCGATACCCCGCTGCAACGCGCGCAGAAGCATCCATTGACCGAAGCGACCTTTCGCGAGCAGTTTGGCCGGCTGGGTGATACGCCATTCGAATTGCGCCGAGTAATGGGCCTGGAAAATGGCTGCGATGCGATGGTGCCGAAGTCTGTTATCAATGAGCTTCGTCGCAAGGCCGTTGAGATCCTTCTCGAACAGCGAAAGAGTGAGCAGCGGGCCGATGTAGCCGATCCTGATGCGCTCAGTCATTCGCGGGCATCAATCGACGCAAATTGGAAAGATGCCTTTACAGCACCGGCTTCGCCGCATCTGCACGTTCTCGTGCGGTCGCTCGAGCAGCTTGGCGCCATCCTCGACTGGCGCAATCCCGCAAGGGGCGCCCCCGTCGATTCCGTCTATTGCGATTTCGAAGACGTGCGGAAATACAAGCAGGCCGTTACTTCCGCGCGACAGGCCGGCATCCCCGTCGGCCTGGCCACCGTCCGCATCATCAAGCCCGGCGAGGAAGGTCTGCTCGGCCAGCTCGCTGCAAACGAACCTGATCTGCTGCTGGTCCGCAATCTCGCCGGCCTGACTTATTTCAAGCAGCGATTCGGGCACATCCCGCTGATTGCCGATTATGCCATGAATATTGCAAATGAAGTGACCGCAACCATCATGGCTGAGAATGGCGTCCGCCGAATGGTCCCCAGCTACGACCTGAACTGGAAGCAGCTTTGCTCGCTGCTGGGCCGATTTCCCGCTGCCGCGTTCGAGGCGGTCGTTCATCAGCACATGCCGATGTTTCACATGGAGCATTGCGTTTTCGCCCACACGCTCTCCGATGGCGCCGACTTCCGCACCTGCGGCCGGCCGTGCGATCACCATAAAGTAGAGCTGCGCGACCGGGCCGGGGCGGCTCATGCGCTCGTGGCCGACGTCGGCTGTCGAAACACGGTCTTCAATGCCGCCGCCCAAAGTGCTGCGGAGTTTCTGCCGCGCATGAAAGAACTTGGTTTGCGTCATTTCCGCGTCGAACTGCTGCGGGAAACGCCCGAGGAATCGATGCAACTGATCGAGCGCTACGCCCGCGTCATCGCCGGGATGGAAGATGGTCGCGCCACCTGGCGCCAGCTTCGCGTGCTCAATCAGCTTGGTGTGACGCGAGGAACGCTGGAATAGCCCCGTTCATCTTCCGCGCGCCCCTTTAGCCGCCCGGCTTGTCGGGCGCTCCCTGCATTTGCGATCGGACCAGCGCAAGGGAGCGCCCGACAAGCCGGGCGGCTAAACCAGTCACTTAGCAGCCGCGCCCTTTGCTGATTCACATTCCCTGATCGCCCCCGGCAGCGCATCGATCACCTCGCGCGCCAGAACGCATCGCTGCCCCAGTCGCTGCCCCGCAATTTCTCCCGCCCTGCCATGAAGGTGCACTCCAAGACAAGCCGCTTCGAATCGCTCCATCTTCTGCCCCAGCAGCGCGCCGATGATGCCGCTGAGAACGTCGCCGGTGCCGGCTTTGGAGAGGCTGCTGTCGCCGGTGAGATTGACGTAGCCGCGTTGGCCATCGGCGACGACCGTGCGCTGCCCCTTGAGGACAATCACCTGCCCAAACTCATCGGCGGCTTTCAGCGCGATCTTCATTCGTCCTTCGTCATCGCTGGGAATTTTGGTTTGACCAAACAGCTTCCCCAGCCGGGCCATCTCCCCCGGGTGCGGCGTCAGCACCGCCTGCGCTTTGAAATTGGTCGGCCACTTCTTCCCCGCCGCAAGAATGTTGAGCCCATCGGCATCAATCACCATCGGCTTGTCCATTCGCGTCAATCGCTGGACGCGAGCGTTCGCATCCGCGGTTTGCCCAAGCCCCGGCCCCAGCACGATCGCATTCGCCTTTTCCGCTGCTTCAACCAAATCGCTTCCGACGCCCTTACCCAGCCCAAGGCCGATCAATTCCGGCGTGATGCTCAAAATGGGCAGCAGAATTCCCCGCGGCACCGCGACCTGCACCAAGCCTGCTCCCATGCGGAGGGCCGACGTTCCCGCCATGGCCGGCGCGCCGATCATGTCGTCGTGGCCGCCGACAATCAGAACCCGGCCAAACATGCCTTTATGCCCATTGGCCGGCCGAGGCGGAAGCTCGGGGAGTGCGGTGACCATTTTCATGAATTCCTTCATTGGATGACGTGATAAACTCACTTGCGTACAATGCAAGTAGCTAGCACCGATTCTGGCAATCGGCCAAGAAAGAGGCTGCTGTCATGATCGATTTTTATTGCACGCAATGCGGCCGGCCCATTCAGGTCGCCGAGCAATTGGCCGGCCGATCCGTCCGGTGCCCGCGATGCGGCCGCGAGATGGTCGCTCCGTTTGTGCTCAACGCCAACGGCGCAGTTCCCGCCAAACCGGTCATTGCGCCGACGCCGCCCCCGGTGCTGACTCCCCCGCCGTTCGCTCCGCGTCGTTCAAGAGCGTTGAAAGCATTCGGCGTGGCAGCAGTGGTTGCCTTGATTCTGCTTCTGATCAAAGCATTCTTGGCCGTGGCGGTCATGCAGCACACCATGATGGTGCCAGCCGCCCCGGTTGCCACTCCATCGCCGAGCGCCAGCGCTCCGCAGTTCCAAGAGCTTCCTTCGCCCGTCCACCTTGCCAATGGAGTCGATCTTTACCTGTTGGAATTCACCGGCGCCGCCCCCGGCCTGCCGATGCACGCCCGGCTTTATCTCCCGGCAGGTTATCACTCCGATCAGTCGCTGCCCTGCGTCTTCATCGCCCCCGCCGGCACGCGATTAATTTACGGCGCATCGCTGAGCAACGATGATTCGCCCGAGCATCTGCCTTACGTGCGCGCCGGCTTTGCCGTCATGGCGTATGAATTGAGTGGCAACCTCAATCTCCCTCAAAACGCCCCGGCCAAATACCGCGACCTCCGCAATCCAATCTACCAATTCATGGCAGCCGACGGCGGGCTTGCCAATGCGCGCCTCGCGATTGACTACGTCCTGTCCAAGGTTCCGCAAGTTGATCCGAATCGGCTCTATGCCGCGGGCCGCAGCTCGGCCGGCACGATGGCGCTCGACCTGGCCGCCGCCGACAGTCGCATCCGCGCCGTCGCCGCCTACGCGCCGGCAACTGATGTCGTCGCATATTGGGGCAATCATCTCGATGACCTGAACCGTGCCGTCCCCGGATCGGCTGCGTTGGCCTCGCGAGTTTCGCCGATTAAGCATGTCAGTCAGTTCAACTGCCCCGTGTTCATCTTCCATGCCGACGATGATCGCACCGTTCCCACGGCCGACGTTCAGCGATTTGTCGAGGCGATGGATTCCGCCGGGAAAACAGTCGAATTCCGCCGCGTCCCCTTCGGCGGCCACTACAATTCCATGATCCGCGAAGGCATTCCCCAGGGCATTTCCTTTTTCCTGCAAAATGGGGCGATGGAGCCGGGGAGTCGGTGATCGCGCGGATGATCTCAATTCATAACTGACCTTCAAAACACGTCTACCGCCCGAGAGCCTCCTGAATCGCCGCGGCACAGCTGCGTCCTGTGCCGATTGGCCGCCTCGCATGCGAAGCGCGTTTCTCAGCGCGCTGATCTGATGAAGAAAGATTCCCGAATCCTTTGAAAATCTATCGCTTACTCCTGCGGACAAAGCATCTCGACCGCGCACCGCAAGCGGATGCGGCTAACTAACCGGCACCAGACGCCGCTTCGCGGCGGCGATTGAACGTAAAAAAGCAACGGCGCTCTGCGTCGCGCCGCAAGCGATCGAGACCAGCGCCATTAATCCGGCAAAACCTTCGGCCCCATCCGCCGGCCGAAGCGTAGCCCGACGGCGACGAGTTCGCCGCGACTCTGGACATCGAGTTTGCGGTGCAACATCCCGACGTAGTTGTGGACCGTCGCGTGGGCCAGGCCCAGTCGGCCGGCGACCTGCTTCTCGCTCTGACCTTCGCACAGCAGGTCCAGCACCCGTCGCATCCTGGGGCTCAGCGCCGCGCCGGGCCCCTCCAAGCCGCGTGACCAGAGCCGGGCCAACTCGTGGTGGGCGATGTGCAGGATCGCTCGTTGGCGCGCATTGAAGGGCGGGCTGTCCAGCGCGCGCAGCGCCCCCAGCCCCGAAGCCAGGCCCAGGGAAGGCAACAAGATTTGCGAATAGATCAGATCGTCGCAGTCGATTGGTCGGCGCACGTCATTGTGGTATCGCGAGCGGTAGCACGTCCGGTCATCGCACATCTGCGCGCGCAGGCGAGAAAAGTTGCGCTGCCCCATCCGCAGGATCGGATCGGTCACCGGGTCGCCCGAGAGGTCGCCCGACGACAGGTATCGGCCCAGCGACGCTAGCTGCCGGGCCGACGAACCAGCGCAGACGTTGACGACCAGAAGCACCGATGTGGGCGCCAGCGGATAGCGCAGGACCGTCATCATTCCCGACGACCCGGCACCGATCAGCGCCAGCAGCCCTTCGAGGAACCGGCTTCGCCACGCGAGGGCGTCGTGGCCCAGATCCACGGTTTCCGCGACCAGCCGCATGGCGCGCCGCACGTCGCGCGTAGACAGGGCCTGCGAGTAGCTCATGGGATGCTCCTGACACGGACGTTCGTCACAGACGGGATACGGACAAGGCACGGTTGAACACAGATGGGAAGGACGCGATCGATGATTTCGGACTGATGAATAGATGAATTCAAGGCGGCAAGGCAGCGGTCTTCGCCGCATCCATCATCGATCAGCATTCATCAAATTTTTGCTAATCTACGCGACTGATCTGTTTAGATCAATTGAAATGCGTCCCCTGAAACTGGCAAGATGGCGCGGATCAAGGGGGCCCACACCTCTGCCGTTGGGCCATTCAGGGCGACTGGCCATCACGACGGCATGCAACAAAGGAGAATTCCAATGTTCAGCCTGAGACTGCCCTCGCGGCATGTCGCGCATTTCCTATGCCTGGGTCTTGGCTTGGCACTGCTCGCGCCTGCCGCGCGGGCCGGCGGCGGAAACATCATGCCGCCCAGCGCCAAGCCCGACGGCTACAGCCTGGCGGATATGTCCGAGGCTCTGGCCTATTTCACCAGCAGCGGCAATAATTCGGCCTACTACCCCGACACGCCGTTCCAGATCCTCTACATCGATTATGCGACCGGCTCTCTGAACTTCACGGTCGATCCAGGCACGAAGTTCTTCGTCCCGGTCTTCGGGATCGACGACTCCCCGCCGATCTGGGGTGATTTCCCGTCCGGCCCCGCCGGTGTGCGGAACTATCTGTTGAGCGACGAAGAGGTCGGCGTGAAGGACGCCGAGATCGTGGTGGATGGAAAAGCGACGAGCTTGAGCGCCGATTACGCCGCGTATGCGAACACGCCCGGCCTGCTCGACGGCGGCGGCAACCATTTCATCCAGGTCGGCGCTTTCCTGACGCCGCTGACCAAGGGAACCCACACCGTGACGATTCGCGTCTACGCCGACGGCGACGCCATTGACCCGATCATCCCCGGCGGGGTCTGGAGCTTCGAGGTTTCGTACACCGTGACCGTCCGCTGA
>JANWHF010000258.1 GCA_025450555.1 Tepidisphaeraceae bacterium
AAATGCTGGCCCTTCTCGATGCCAAGAAAGAGTTGCCGAAAACGTACGCGGCTCCCGTTAGTGCCTGGCAGTTTGGTCAGGACCTGACCCTGGTTGCCCTGCCGGACGAGTGCGTCGTGCAATACGTTCAGGATATCGAACGCGCCGTCGGGCACCTGCGGCTCTGGGTGTCGGCCTACAACCAGGAAGTCACCGGCTACATCCCCTCCGCCCAGATCCTCCAAGAAGGCGGTTACGAAACCCGCGGCCTCTACATCGGCACCGGCTGGTTCGCCCCAGAGGTAGAACAAACACTCACCAACGCCGCCAAGGAAGCCGCACAGAAAGCAGGACGTCATCTCGGGGACCCGAGCCGACTACATTGATGACCGACCGAATGCCGCGGAACTGAAAGCCGCGATGCTTAAAGCCCCTAACGCTGTTTAATCGCTATCGATTCAGGTCAAAGCAAATCGCGGATCTTGCGATGGAACGACTGTAATGGAGTCAATCTTTGCCTGAGGCGGTAATGAGGCCGCAAGAAATCGGCTGTCATTGCTGGCCAAACCCTTAATGGTGATTGAGTCGATTGCACCGCCGTCAAGCAAAGTGTCGTTTCCGTTCAGCAGAATACCATCAACTGGATCGAGCCCCGCACTGATCAGGCTCGAGGTCACAGATCCGTTGACATCAAAGCTCTTGATCAAAGTACCGCTGTACGTCGCCGGCGGCGAAGCAAGTTCTCCGTCTGCGCCCAAAAGCGCTCCGCCGAGAACCTGAAGATGAGACACATCGCCGGCAATTCGGACGTCGCCGATGTTCCCATTGACCGACCACCGAATCGGAGCATCGATTGTTCCGGCCACGCTTCCGCCAATATCTACTGCACCAAGTATACTTGCGCCCTTGGTGGCGCCGGTAACGTCCAACGTTGCATCGAAATCTTTGGCGCTTGAAATCTTGATAATGGCCGGCGCAGAAATAGTTGCGCCGAGCGCGGCATGGTCGACCGACAGAAGTGAGATCTGGCCGCCTGAAGTAATCACTGAGTTGGCGTCAATATCCTGCACTTTCATCGAAAGCGGAAGTTTGCCGGCACTGAATTCGTTGAGCGAAATCGAAGCGCCATTGAGAGCCTGGGCCTGAAATTGTTCGACGTTGTTATTAATCTCCAGGTTTCCGGCGACATTGATGCCAGAAACCGTAGCTCGAGGGATTGTACCGATTGATAGACGAGCAACCGAGGCGTCCGAAGAGGAGTTGGTGGGACCGGGACGGATAGAAAACGGTGTGTCAGTACGAACATCGCATGAATTCAACGGACCCAGAATCGTAAGAGATGCAATATTCGATTGCGTTCCGCCTGTCTGGCTGATTGTGAGATTCTCTGTTCCCAAATATGTATTGACCACAACGCTGTAATCGGGATTTGCGGTGCCGGCGAGTGCCGCGCTCGCTCCTTCGGCAAGAGTTCCATTGGCCTGCCCGCTCAGCTTGAACGTGACGATCTGGCCGTTGGACAGGTGCCGGACCATTACCACATTCTTATGATTGTTCACATCGCCAAATTCCCATAGGACGTTTATTGAGGCCGGGTCGACAACCGTGCTGTTGATTACTTGCGAGGCAAGTATTCCATCAAGCGGCGTCAAACGCGCCGTAAGGTAATACGTTCCCTGCGGGAGACTCTCGGGCAGGGTATATGTCGCGTCTAGCGAGGTTTTCCCATTGCCCGCCACATGCACATTGCGCGATTCGAGTGAGGAAACGGGAATAGAAATCGAGTTGGCATCGATGCTACCCGCACTGGTCGCAAAAAGTTGCACGCCGACTGTCGCAGAAGCGGCGGCCCCGCCCAGGTTGCTCAGGACCAGCCGCAGATTCTCCTTCGCTCCTGGTATCGCGGCGCCATGAGAAACATGGCTTAACTGAAGTGCCGAAAGAAGTGGTGCTTGAAGCGGAGCGGCATTGACGGTCTCGGAGATGGGCAGAGAAACAGAGAAGCCACTGCCCGAAAAGCTTGCCGTCAAACTGTGCGTGCCTGCCGAGAGTTTCGACGTTGAAAAGACGGCTACGCCATTCACCACACTGGCTTGACCGAGCATTTTCCCACCGTCGAAGAACTCCATCGTCCCGTTGTTCAACGGATTCACTGGATTTGAAGCCGCGGCAGTAAGAGTGACGCTTTGACCAGCAACAACTGGATCAGGTGTGGCCGTCAGGCGGACCACCGGCCCGGCAGGGGTCTGATTATCAAAGCAAACCAATGAATAATTCCCCGGGCCGCTCGACGATACGCCCACCAAATCGGGTCGGGTATTGGCGTCAAAATCGATGGTCACTACTTGAAGAAAGGACGGCGTCGAAAGGACATCGGGAGTATAAAAATTCCCCTGGCCGTCGCTTGGGACAATTGATACCGCCGGCGCCTGGTTTCCGCCCACGATCTGAATCGCAACATCATTGATATAATCGGCCGTAAAATCGGCGATCAGCGGCGCGCCTTGTGTTGTGCCCGACGGACCAAATTTATAGCTCCCTGCTACGCGAAATGTCCCGTCGCCATTGCTCAACAGGACCTGCGCCTGTTCGGTGCCGGTGCTCGAGACAGGGAACTGCAGGAGATCTGTTCTGCTATCTGAATTGAAATCGCCGGCATAGTAATTGCCCCCAGTCGGCGACGATGGTAATTGGATCGGCTTGGCCGCATTAAAGGTCCCATCTCCGTTTCCCAGCCAGACCGCTCCGGCAGCGACGATGTCGATCTGGCCGTCGAGATTGAAATCGCCTGTCGGAATCTGGGCAGCGCCCGAATCTGGCGCAAGATCGGTTCCCAGCGTCGTGTCAATTTCCGAGCCAAACGTGCCATCCGATTTCACCGGAAAGACCGCCATGATCACTGTGCCGCGGCCCGGTGTTGCTGAATTGGGTGTGTAGCGTTCGACGGTCAGTTCGGGTGAGGCGTCGTTTGGTCGAAATCTCTGGATGACGTAAGCACCGGGAACCGCATCAGATGGATAGGCCAACCCGCCGGGCGCGCCAAAAGCTTGGCCTGAAACCGGCAGCATGAGTCCGGCAGTGGTATAGATTCCTTCGGCATTGGTAATCTCTCCAACCGATTGAGGAATTGTGATGCCGGTGTTGGCCAATCCGAGAATGGTGGCGGTCGTGTTCAGCTGTTGCGCAACCCTATACCCGTCCTGGCCGTCCGGCACGAGCCACAACCCGCCTCCGGAAGTGCTCGTGGCAACGAGGTCGGTCATCGGCTCGAATTCGGTATTCAAAGATGGGGTCAGCAGTTTTTGGAACTGAAACCCAGTGGGCAAGGCTGAGGTTACGGGGGGCAAGAATACGGTATCTGAAAATAGCCTGCGCTGTTCGAGGGGCTCGATCTTCACGCCGGTTTTGGATGCAGGCTTCCCCGAACTCATTACGTTCAATAGGACCTTGATCTGGCGGAGCATTGACCCTCCTCCTGAAATGTTGTCAAAGAGCCCTTCGATTTGCCCGAATTTCGAGTGGCCGTCGACTGAATGGGATGCATTGTCCAACGCGAAAGTGAAATTGGCAAGAAATTCCTGGGTTACTTAGCCTGGTGTCAGGTGACGAGAAACTTCACAGCGATTGCAGCTCTTTCATCACCCCTTCGCCCTCTAGCTCCTCTTGCGAGACATTCTGCTTCCGCAAATCTCGAATGGCCTTAGCGATCGATTTCTCGTCGATCTCCTGCATCCGCAGGAATACGCCATGCGTGGATTTGGGAGAAAACAGGTGCTGGCTCACGATGCCCATGCGCTGGACACCAATCAGATCGAGTGGCTCCTCTTCCTGCTCATCGGCGGCAATCAGAGCTGCGCCCATGATTTCACTGGGACGCACGGGCTCGGCACAAACGCACAGGATTGGCTCAATTCGACCTGGAGTAATCAGAAATATCTTCGCGTCACCGCGGGTGGGGCGTGGGCCATGCTGGAACGCAAGCCAGGCGAAGTCGCGCAGCCGGCTCATGTAGCGAAATGGTCCTTTGCCAAATTGATTCAAGGCATCGATGTATGACTTGATCTTTGCCGCCAGCTCGAATCGCAGCTCGGCTGCCGCGCTTTGCATTCGGCCGGTTTGCTGGCGCACTATTTCGGCTGGGTCGATCAGGGCGCGCAGGCTGTAATCGACGAGCCGGCGATATTGCTCGATTGAGATACTTCCATCGCAGGGAGCCGGGCATTTGCCCATCTCTTTGTAGGCACACGCGCGACCGCGAGGCGATTCGGTCAGCACGTTGTAATACCGGCATAAATCGAACGCATCCTCCACCATCTCGATGAGCTTGCCGGCGGCGTGCTTGTCTTCGATGGGGCCGAGGAACTCGCCCGTGCGCGGCGAGAGATCGATCGTCTTGCTGTATCGCGGAAATGGCGCCTCCGGATCGACATGAAGGAACCACGCGGGCCGAAATCCAACCATGCCCTGGTAGCTTTGCGGAAAAACCTGCCGAGCCACTTCAAAGTAGATCCAGTCGGCCTCGAAGGCGCTATCGACTCGGCGCCATCGCACGTGTCGGACAACCTGCCGGTAATCCACTCGCCGCGAAATGCCGGCCGTCGGTTCCGTTCCACCCAGCCGGCGCTTCAGGCTGTATTTGAGATTCTTTACGCACAGGAGCTGCACCGGCCGATCGTCGGCATCGCTCATCAGATACACGACCCACTTCGCCGGCGCTTCGCGCAGGAAGGCCTCGAAATCGGCCGACGGATCGAACTCGATTTGCATTTCGAAGATGGACTCGACTTCCCGCATCTGGCTGGTATCGTAGGATCGATCGCCTTGGCGATGCCAGCGCTGCAAGCAACCGAATCAATCATTTTCGCAAATCCCTATGTCCGACAACGCAACTCAACCGCTTGTTTCGATTATCATGGGCAGCAAATCCGACTGGGAGACGCTGCAGCATGCCGATTCGGTGCTGAAAGAGTTTGGGGTCGAGCATGAATGCCGGATCGTGTCGGCCCACCGCACGCCATTGCTGCTCGCAGAGTTTGCCAAAGAGGCCGAGGGGCGAGGCGTGCAGGTAATCATCGCCGGGGCCGGCGGCGCGGCGCATTTGCCGGGCATGGTTGCGTCGCAAACTGCGGTACCGGTCTTAGGGGTTCCGGTTCAAAGCCATGCGCTCAATGGAATGGATTCACTGCTGTCGATCGTGCAGATGCCGGCGGGGGTTCCAGTCGGAACGCTGGCGATTGGCAAGGCCGGCGCGACCAATGCCGCACTCTTGGCTATATCCATTCTCGCCCTCACCCGCCCCGCGCTTCGCCAGAAGCTGCATGCCTTTCGCAACGAGCAGACGCAAAAGGTGATGCGCGATACGCTTAGCCCATCAAGCGGCTGACTCATCATTTGCCTTACCTTTACCCGTTCTTTATGTCGCCGCGACGGATGATCGCGCCCTATCATTGTCCGTTGTAATCCCGCCTCTGCGCCAGCGGCCAGAGTCGGCAATTCGATTCGAAGTAACTTTAAGGGCACTCATGAATCATCCGCGGCCTGCAACGGTTGGACAGCTTAAAGAGTCGGGCTATCGCCCCAGCTCGGTCAAAGACGAGCTTCGCCGAAACCTCATCGCCAAGCTCCGCAAAGATGAAGAGCTTTTCCCGGGCATCATCGGGTATCGCGACAGCGTAATTCCGCAGATCGTCAATGGCATTCTCTCAAAACATGATCTGCTGTTCCTGGGTCTGCGCGGGCAGGCCAAGACCCGCATCATCCGAATGCTGCCGGAATTGCTGGATGAATGGATGCCGGTTCTGTCGGGCATCGACATCAATGACGATCCAGTCCGCCCCACCACCAAGACCGGCCAGCGCATCGTGGCCGAGCAGGGTGACGACGCCAAGATCGAATGGGTCCATCGCTCGGCCCGCTATCAGGAAAAGCTCGCGACGCCGGATGTGACGATCGCCGACCTGATTGGCGAAGTGGACTTGGTCAAGCATGCCGAGGGGCGATACCTATCCGATGAATCGACCATGCATTTTGGCATGATCCCGCGCTCAAATCGCGGGATCTTTGCCATCAACGAGCTTCCCGATCTTGCCCCGCGAATTCAAGTTGGTTTGTTCAACGTACTGGAAGAGCGCGATGTCCAGATCCGCGGCTATCCAATTCGCCTGGATCTCGATGTCTGCATCGTCTTCAGCGCCAATCCCGAGGATTACACCAACCGCGGCCGAATTGTGACGCCGCTGAAGGACCGCATCGGCTCGGTCATTCGCACGCATTATCCGGAATCGGTCGATGAAGGCATCCGCATCGCCGAGCAGAATGCCTGGCTGGATCGAGCCGAGAGCGATTCAGCCAGTGGCGTGCGGGTCGAGGTGCCGCGATACATGTCGGAGATCGTCGAAGAAGCAATCCGCCTCGCCCGCTCCAGCCCGCACGTCAGCCAGGCATCGGGCGTGTCGGTGCGAACGAGCATCGCCAATCTCGAGACGCTTATCAGCAATGCCGAGCGGCGAGGAATCATCACCGGCGAGAATCGAGTGATTCCGCGCATCTGCGATCTAATGTTTCTCACCGCTTCGAGCCGGGGAAAAATCGAAATGACCCTGGCCGAGGAAGAAGGGGCCGAGGACAAGCTGATTAAGTCGCTGGTCGGCGAAGCAGTGAAGGCCG
Source organism: Tepidisphaeraceae bacterium (assembly GCA_025450555.1). Taxonomy (GTDB): domain Bacteria; phylum Planctomycetota; class Phycisphaerae; order Tepidisphaerales; family Tepidisphaeraceae; genus JANWHF01. The sequence goes on from JANWHF010000258.1 coordinate 6,646, forward strand.
TCTTCGATCGGCATGGCGACCCGGATGCTTATGAGAACATCACCGAGCAATTCCGCGGCAACCTCACCTTCCCCGCGGGCGATGATCTGTCGGCAGAGGAATTCGTGGCAAATATGAAAGCAATCAAAGGGCTTTCACAGGCAGCCAGCACGCTGGCGCGCGAGATGGAGTTGGATGGGAATGACCCGGCCATCCTCGCATCAATGGGCGAATTCCTGCTCGAAGGGCTCTACGTCAACAATCGGCTCAGCAAGTACAACAACAAAGGGAAGACCTTCTTCAAGAAGTGAGCATTTCCTGCGTCATCGCGAGGACGACGCGATCGTGCGCTTCATCAAAAGGAACGCCCAGCTTAAGCCCTGCGGCCCTCGCATGACCGCCCCCGCCGAATTGCTCCGCAAATCGCGCCACATCCACCTGCCCCTTGCTTCGCAGGCTGATGCGGATCGGCCCATCATCGCGCGGCTCAACCATCAGCAGCGACACCTCCACCGTTCGCACCTGCAGCGGCATGTTGATCAGATTCTCCGTATCCGGCACATTCGCCCCGGTCTGATCAAAGTCACCCTTGCGCACGCGCATCACTGCGAGCCGGCCGTCAAGCATCAATTCCAATGATTGGAGCGCGCGGGTCTGCAATGCCAGCCGCTCGGCTCGCTCGTTTTGATACAGAAGTTGATACATGCGGTCGGTATCGACACCATGTTCGATCAAGCGGGCCGCGAGGCGGAGCGTGTAGGGCCGGGTATTTGAAAACTGAAACCAGCCCGTATCGCTGGCGATGGCCAGAAAAAGCGCCGCCGCGATCGGCCCATCCAGCTCGATGTTCCATTGGTCCATCAGCTCGGCAGCGATCTCCCCCGCCGCCGCCGCTTCGGTCACCACCAGCTTGGCATCGGCCCAATCCTCCTGCGTCAGGTGATGATCGAGCACGAGCTTGGGCTTGTTCCATTTTTCGACGTGCTCCCTCAGCCCCGGCAACTGCGACCAGGTGCCGGTGTCGGCAACGAGCAAGGCATCAAAGCCGTTCAGATCCAACCCAGCCGGCCAGCCCTTCTCGGCATCATGATGCGTAATCTGATTGTCGGAAAAGATAAAGGCGTACTTGCTGGGCAGATGGCTCAGGAGCAGCACCTCCGCCTCGATCTTCTTTCGGCGAAGCGCCATGACCAGCGCCGCCGACGTGCCCAGGGCATCGCCGTCGGGACGAACGTGGGTGGTCACCAATACTCGCCGGGCGCGCGACAGCTCGGCAATCAACTGCTGATAAGCATCACTCATTGAGCCCCATGATACGGACACGAATCTGCGGGTAAACTGCCACGAGTTGGAAGTCATGGCAAATCGCCGGGCGAAAAAAGGCCGATACAGAGGGTATCTTAGACCAATTCGTCATAACCTCACCCTTCAAGCTTTCGCTACGACGCCGCCTCTGGCTCGGTACTGGTGTCATCGCGATTTTTATTGGCATTCTCATTTCAATGATGGCGCTGACCCCTGCGCGAGGGCGCCTCCCGCTTGGCCTGGACTTCATGGTCTTTTACTCGGCCGGCGTTCTCGTGGACCAGCACGACGCCCGGCAGATGTACGATCTGCCGACGATTAACGCCCTCGAGCACGCCATCGCAGCAGACCAGGGCATTGAGCTGGGCGGGGCATTGGGGCCGTGGTGGAACCCCCCGTTTTATGCGTGGGTGTTTGTGCCGTTCTCTCACCTTCCGTTTTCCAATGCCCTGACGGCATGGGTTGCGCTCAATGTAATCTGCGCTCTGGCGGCGGTGGCGATTCTTTGCCGCATGCTGGCCCGCGCAGGCGGAGCCGGAGAACTTGCGATTGAACGAAAGCGAACCTCGCTGGACAACCTGGCCACGATCGGCTTGGTCCCGGCGCTGCTGTTCTTGTCGATGCCGTTCATCTATTCGATGACGCACGGGCAAAACGCGTGCATGTCGCTGCTGTTGATGACGATCACGGTTGTGCTGTGGAGAAGCGGGCGCGCGGTATGGGCCGCGGCGATCGCGGGATTGCTGCTGTACAAGCCGCAGCTTGCGTTGTTTCTGTCGGGCATATTGGTGCTGGACCTGGGCTGGCGGGCGCTGGTCGGATTGGGAATCACCGGCGCAATGCTACTGGCTGCGACGTTGGCCTTGCCGGGAACGCTCGGCGATTTTGTGCATCAAACGCCGCTGAACCTGCACATCGTTCAGGAGCAATTGCCTTACATCTGGACTCGGCATGTGACCTTTCTCGCCTTTTGGCGCGTGCTGCTGCAAGGGACAGGCACCGGCGTAACGCTGCCGATCGCAAAGGCGCTGTCGTATTTGTGCATGGCGGGCGTCGGTATTGCTCTACTGCTTGCCGCTCGACGCAATCGCGGGGCGCAATCGCGAAATGGACGGTGGTCGCGCGATCGGCTCATTGCCGCCGCCATCGCGGCGGCTCCGCTGTTGACGCCCTTCTATTTTGACTATGACCAGGTGCTGCTGCTGATCCCGGCGGTGTTGCTGGCGATTGAAATGCGCAGCCGGGGCAGCGCCGGGCTTCCTCGGGCCGATCGCTGGCTCGTGCGGGCATGGGTGGCTCATTACATCTGGTTGCTGCTCAATTCGCAGATCGCGATTCGGACGCACATCAATGCCGGCGTGATCCTATGGACCGTTGTGACGCTATTGCTGATCGGCCGGGCCGCGCGTCCCGCAGCCGCCGAGGAGTTTGCCGATGAGCAGAAACCTCAGAGTGAGCCGACGCGGTTCGCTGTACCGCCTGCGGCCGCAGCTTAGAGGTGCATTGAATTCCCATGCTGAATCTGCAATTTGTTGAATCCGACTCCTCCTCGGGCCGAACGAACGGCGCAATGCCGACCGTCCGGACGAAAGGCGCAGACGCGACTCGCGATCAAGGGAAGACCTGTCGGCGATTCTGGCGATTTGGTCTGGCCCTGGCACTCTTGCTGGCGATCTTGCTGCCGGGTCGATGGATGGAGCAGGCGCGAACCACGGACAATAAGCTGCCCTTCGGCCACGATCTGCTTCCCTCTTACACCGCCGGCGCGCTGATTCGGCAGGGCAATGCCCAAGGCATGTATCATCGGGCGGCAATGGAGACGTTCGAAGCGCACACGATCGACTCTGCCAAGCTGGGCATGGAGAAGAGATATGGCGCCTGGCTGAATCCACCCTTTTTTGCGTGGGTTTTTGTGCCGTTGTCGGTGCTTCGCTATCGCACAGCCCTTTGGCTGTTTGTCTGCCTCAACGCAGTTCTGCTTTGCGCGTCGATACTACTTTTGCGCAAGATGCTGGTCCTGGACGCGAGACGATCGCT
>JANWHF010000259.1 GCA_025450555.1 Tepidisphaeraceae bacterium
CGAAGATCACCGGCGAGAACGCTCCGCCCCAGCGCGCCATCAGCCAGATAAAGCCGCTGGCTCTGCCCTGCGCGGATGCTGGCAGCCAGCGCCATTGCACGCGCGCGATATTCGGAAACGCGCCGGCTTCTCCAATGCCAAACAGCAATCGATAGGTGAACAGCGATGCGAAGCCGACGGCCGATCCGGTCAGCGCGGTAAACAGCGACCAGGCGAAGACGATTCGCGTCAGCGTGCTTCGCGCGCCAAATCGATCCCCCAGCCAGCCGCCGGGAATTTCAAATAGCGCGTAGGCTCCCCAGAAGACGCTGAAAATCCAGCCCATCTGGGCATCGGAGATATGCAGGTCGCGCTGCATATCGCCCTGCGCCCGCATGATGCCGACGCGATCGAAATAAGTCAGGAACGACAGCACGCACAGAAACAGCATCACCACGTAGCGCACGTGGCTCGGCTTCTGGATGCGCGATTGCAGCGGTAGCGCGCCCGCAGAATTGGCAGACGTCAAACACACCTCCGCCCGATGGGATGGTCAATAGCTTACGGATTGGATGGGGAAAAGCATCTGTGAACTGAGATTTCAAATCTCAAATTTCAGATTGGAATTCTCAGATCTCGAATTCGGGATTTGAAATTTCAAATCTCAGATTTGAGATCTAATCGCGGCGATTTGGGGCAGTCGGCGGCCTTTTTTTCCCGCCGGCTGTTAAACACCGACCGCTTGCAGAGTACACTTTGACCATCACTATGCCTCATCCCAACAAACCGCGTAAGAAACCAGAGGATCTCCGCAGCCTGCGATGGCTGGGGCCGGATGATTTCCGTTCGTTTGGCCATCGCTCGCGCATGAAGCAGATGGGCTATGACGAGAAGGATTGGTCCGGCAAGCCGATCATCGGCATCCTCAATACCTGGAGCGATCTGAATACCTGCCAGACGCACTTCCCGCAGCGCGTGCAGGAAGTGAAGCGCGGCATCTGGCAGGCGGGCGGCTTCCCGGTCGAAATTCCGGTCACGGCCCTCAGCGAGATTTTCATGAAGCCGTCGGCGATGTTCTATCGCAACCTGCTGGCGATGGAGGTCGAAGAAGTCCTCCGCTGCCATCCGATCGACGGCGCCGTGCTGATGGGCGGCTGCGACAAGACCACGCCGGCGCTCATCATGGGCGCAACGTCGGCCAATATCCCCGCCATCTATTTCCCCGGCGGTCCGATGCTCAAGGGCAACTGGAACGGCACCACGCTGGGCAGCGGAACGGATGTGTGGAAATACTGGGCGGAGCGCTGCGCCGGCAACATCAGCGAATGCGCGTGGCGACAGATCGAAAACGGCATCGCGCGCTCGCCCGGCCATTGCATGACGATGGGCACCGCATCGACCATGACCTCGATCGCCGAAGCGATCGGCATGACGCTGCCGGGCGCGGCATCGATCCCCGCGGCTCACTCGACCCATGGCCGCATGGCCAGTGAAACGGGCCGGAGGATCGTCGAGATGGTCTGGGAAGATCTCTGCCCGACCGACATTCTCACCGCCGACGCCTTCGATAACGGCATCACCGTGGACATGGCCATCGGCGGCTCGACCAACGCCATCATTCACCTGGTCGCCATGGCCGGCCGGGCCGGCGTAAAGCTGGCGCTGGATCGGTTCGACGAGCTGTCGCATCGCACGCCGGTAATCGCCAACATCCGCCCATCCGGCGAATACCTGATGGAAGATTTCTACGATGCCGGCGGACTTCGCGCGCTGATGAACCAGATCCGGAACCTGCTGCATGTCGATGCTATTACTGCCAATGGAAAGACGATCGGCCAAAACATCGAAGGCGCGGAAGTTTACAACCCTAAGGTGATCCTCTCACCGGAGCAGCCCCTGTCACGCGCGGGGGCGACGTTTGTCCTCCGCGGGAATCTCGCGCCCAATGGCTGCGTCATCAAACCCACCGCCGCTGAAAAGCGATTGCTCAAGCACAAAGGGCCGGCGGTTGTATTCCATGGCTACCCCGATCTGAAAAAGCGGATCGACGATGAGAACCTCAACGTGACGGCCGATTCAGTTCTCGTGCTTCAAAGCGGCGGGCCGCTGGGCGCGCCAGGCATGCCGGAATGGGGCATGCTTCCGATTCCCCGCAAGCTGCTCAAGCAAGGCGTGCGCGACATGGTCCGCATTTCCGACGCCCGCATGAGCGGCACCAGCTACGGCACCTGCATTCTTCACGTCTCACCCGAAACCGCGCTGGGCGGACCGATCGCCCTCATTCGCGATGGCGATATGATTGAGCTGGACGTCGAAAAGCGATCGCTGCAATTACACGTCAGCGATGAAGAACTCGCCCGGCGTCGCAAAGATTGGAAGCCGCCGGAAGATCGCTTTGCGCGAGGTTACGGGCAACTGTTTTCAGACGAAGTCACGCAGGCCGAGCTGGGATGCGATTTCAAATTCCTGCATGCGGGAAGACCGACTGCTGAACCCGAAATCTATTGAGATTGCAGATCGAGTCGGGGCATCGAGCGACGAGCGGTTTGAGCAGCCAAGTTTAGCCGACGCGATAGCAGAGCGCTTTCTCCCAGCGCTGCGGGGAAGCGCTCCGCTATCGCGTCGCGGCTACTAGCGCCCGCGGGAATCCCCGGCCACGGATGACCCGCCCTTGATGCTGCGCGCTACGGGATGGCCTGCTGCCCATCCCCCAACCCTTTCGTCCGCTGCGATCCCTCACTGCACCCCTCATCGCACCCCGCACTACGACCCTCCGGCGGCTGTGCCGAAGGGGATTAACAAAATGCAACATTTTTGGCATTTTGCCGGGACGTTGCATGACGTAGCGCAGCTATCCTGGCTGTGATTCCTGCTATCTGCAGGGGGCCTTTCACAAAATGTCCCAAAAGGATGCGCGCGGCAAGAAAACCGGTGACATTGGACACGTCTGAATGGCATAACTTACCGTAGTGGATCATCTTATGAATTTCGGCCCTCGTCGAATGCGTGTGACCGTGACATAGTGTGACATTGCGTGTGACATCTGGTCGATTCTTACCCGTGAAAAGCCGCGTCCCACCCTCACACGCCGTCTGTCAATTGACGCGATCCTGTCATTCGCGGCGTTTTTAGCGGTCGCCATCGCGGGCATCAGAAGCTTTTCGATGGGATGCGTGGGGCTTGGCAGCTCGTTTCACCCACGCGCAGCTCGTTTCACCCACGGCATCACTCGCGCCGCCCTTTCCATTCCGATGCGAGCATCGAATACGACGCCCAATCAACGAAATGGTCGTAGAGCCATTCGCTCTGGCGGGCGATTCCTTCGAGCTTGAAGCCGAGCCGCTCGGCGACCGCCCGACTCCGAAGATTTTCAACCGCGCAATAAAGGATGACACGATTGAGCCCAAGTGCGCCAAACGCATGATCGATGATCGACCTGCAGGCGCTGGTCATCAGCCAACGTCCCTCGTGGGCCGAATCGAGCCAATACCCCAGCTCGACCTTTCGATTGGCATGATCGATCGGATGCAGTCCGATCGCGCCGACGAAGACATCCCCCATAAAGATGCCGCATTGGAACGCGCCGTTCGAAGCGAACCGCCCAAGAGAATTGCAGATGAACTTCTCCTCGTCGCCAACGCAGCGGATATTATCCACCCACGGGAGCCATTGGCGCAGGCGAGAGCGATTGCGTTCGATAACGTTGAAAATCTGCTGGGCGTGGTAGGGCTGTAACAACCGCAGTTCAGCGCCGTTGGGTAGAGAATGTGCGAACATGGCCGATCCGTCCCATCTTTTTCTATTTTCGACAATAGGGTGAAGCGCGCCGCCCTCTTTCGGGCACTGCAAACAAAGGGACGCGAGTTGAGTCTATTCGACGAACGGCATTCCGCGCGCAAAGTTTCGCCTCAATGCACCATATGTTCAGACGTCTGCATGATACCCTTTTTACAGACCTGACATGGGATTCGATCTTCATCGCTGGCCAAACCGGCGTTAATCCAATCGGGCTTATCGCAACAAGGGCCGCTCGCCCGCAATTCTTTTGCTCCGTCCGCGACAAAACCAACCGCAATCGTTTCCGGGTCTCGTCGGTGGGTGGGCTCTGCGATCGGGAATTGGCCCGGAGCATCCTGCCGCGGGAGGCCACTCAGCCCCGACTCTTTCAGCACCTTCCGATTTTCCAACAAGGGCCAAATCAGTAATGTTCCGCCAATCGCGGCTGCACCTTCCCACCACTTCATCCAAACAAGCGGCGGAACTGTCAACAACGCAATTCCCCAGCACCACTTCAGCGCACTTCGCAGGGGAAAAAAGTTGAATCGACTGCGAATTGCCTTTGGATGGTTTGGCCATACCTCCCACAGCTTCGACAGACGTAGAACGTTTCGCGATAGGGCCTGCCGCGATCACTGGCCTGCCCAAGCGTCAGGCCATATTTTTGGCAGTGATAGCTTTCGCTGGGATGTGGCAAACATTTAAGCTCTCCGTCATCCAATTGTAGTGAGAGCGTGTCCGACAGCCAGAAGCGCTTCGTGCCGCAGTTCGAACAGGTTCCCACGCACGATACGGACATGGACGAATTCTATGTCGCCGGAATCCATGACCACCAGTAGATTTTTACCCACGCCGCGGGCTGATGAATCACGCTATCGTCGCGGTCGCATCTTCTTCTAAGACCGCAACTCGTCTTGTCTGCCCAGCTCGAAGGCTTTCAGCACTGATCTGGACGCACAAACGCATTTGACACTTACGCAATTTGCGTGAATAATAACGTAATATGCGTAACGCCGGGCTTCTCGATGCGCTATTACCGAAGACCCGCCAGGGAATACTTGCTGCGGTACTCTTGCGCCCCGAAAAAGCATGGTATGTCTCCGAATTGGCGCGGCGGATGAAGGTGCCACCTTCGAGTCTGCAGCGCGAACTTCATGACCTGGCCAAAGCGGGAATTCTCAAAACGCATTGTCAGGGACGAATGGTCTATTACCAGGCCGATGCCCGGTCACCGCTCTTTCCCGAACTTCGGGGGTTGCTCCTGAAAACGGCGGGCCTGGTCGATGTGCTGGCCGATGCACTCAAGCCGCTGGCCAGGAAAATAGCTTTTGCCCTCGTCTACGGGTCCGTTGCCAGCGCCACGGAGAAAAGCGACAGCGACATCGACCTGATGGTGGTGGGCGCTCTTACGCCGATGGAGCTTTCATTACCGCTTCGCAAAGCCCGCCATTTGCTCGGCCGCGAAATTAACCCGACCGTCTACAGCGCCGCAGAATTTGAAAAGAAGCGGCAGAGTAAAGATCACTTTCTCACACATGTATTGGACAAGCCCAAGCTGTTTGTGTTAGGCAATAGCACTTTGCAGGCGGAGTAACGAACACCGATGCCGACGGTCTCTTGAAGGCGGTCCAGCAGTTTGCGGCAGACGCGTAAGCCTGGGTCAAGAAACATCATCCGAACCTGGCATGAATGAGTGGTACTGATCCCTGCGTCCATTATGGCGGCTTTCACGTTTGCAGGCTCGGACGCGGCTCAAAGCATGTCAATAAAACCTATATCGCGAAAGAGCAGCGCAGATTGTTGCGGCCCGTTCACTCCTTCATCTGGCTGATCTGCCCGGACTCGTCCTGATTGAGCTTCGCAAGAAGTGCAGGGCCGCCCTTCTCGATTCCATATTCCATCTGCGAGCGAGTGATGAGCGTCGCGACCAGCAGTTCCATCGATCCATTCGGCAGCGCGATCGATGGCGGGGCCAGCTTTTGAATCGGAGCGATGAGGAAGTCGCCCGCTTCGTCGTCGCCAATCGAAACTTCTTCGACCGTCATCGCGCCGTGTTTGTGAATCCGGCCAAGCAGGTCCATGTCGTTTTTCCCTACTTTCAACTGCCGCAAGGTCAACGCTCTGGAGATCCGGGTTTGGCTTTTTGGAGGATCCAAACATGTCGAGCTCCTGCTGGGACGCCAAACTATATTGGATAGGTGCGCCTAAATACATCCGTTCGACGCTCTAAGAGTATCACATTATTATTCCCCATCTGAAGAAACGCGCATCGCAAGCGATTGCGGCTAAACGGCACCAGACGCCGCTGCGCGTCGGCGGCGATGAGAATTAGCTCCGCGGCGCATGAGATGGATGTTTCACTTCCTTACCGCCCACGCGAGCCCATCGGGCTTCCGACCCGTGTCGATGCGACCGACCACTTCAAGCGTTTTCAGATCGAGGACCGAGACTCCATCGCCCGAGGAGACGTAGGCTCGCGCGCCATCGGGCTGCATCAGGATTCCCGCTGCTGGCCCATTCAAAGGCAGGCGTTTGATTTCTTTGCGGGATTTTACATCGACCACGACGATACCGGTGCCGCCGATGTCGGAGATTAGAACGAGCTTCCCGTCGGGCGAGAATTTCAGACGGTTGGCCATGCGGGTGGGGATGTTGAGCGTCGCGGTGACTGATTTGCTCGAGACGTCGATCACCGAGACGGTTCCGTCGTGAGAATTTGCGGCCCATATGGTGCTGCCATCGGGGGAAAGATCGAAGCCTTCGGGGCCACGGCCGACGGGAATGTTGGTGATGTTCCAGTCGCCCGGGGCGCGGCCCTTTCGAGGGTCGAGGCGGGGAGTAAGCGGCTTGGGCCGGTATTGCTCGAGAATGCTGATGGTGTTTGAATTGACGTTCGAGGTGATGATGCGCTGGCCCGAATGGGTCACGAGGATCATATGCGTTCGGTTCTGGCCGATGCCCATGATCCAGTCGATCCGCTTCACGACCGGATCATATCGGCCGATGGCTTTGCTCTTCTCGGCGGTGAAGTAAATGTAGCCTTGCTCCTGGGCCAATCCGTGCGGCGCGGTCAGAGCGCCTAAATTAATTGGCGGAAGCGCCTTCTGCGCGACAAGATCGACGACCGAGAGCGTGTGGAAACCCTGACCGAAGCCGCCGTAATTGGAGATATAGGCCGTCTCCCCGTCGGCTGACGCGATCACTTCATGGGGATCCTCGCCCGAGGGAACCCGCGCGACGACATGCAACGTGGCCGGATCGACAATGGCGAGCATCAGATCGCCTTTATTGAGGACCAGCAGCGCGGCCCGCGGCGTTGGACTGGCGCGAACGCTTGGCGCCAAGCCAAGGATCGCAGCCAAAAGAACGAATAATGCGCGCTTCAGCATCGCGTACCTCCGGAATGTATTCCCAGCAACAGCGGCATCGAATGCAGCCGTTCGCCTTAAGATACCGCTTGACTAAAGAGAAATCGAGAACGACGAGCGCGCCCAGTTCGCGGTGGAAGCAAAAGAGTTCCGCTTTAGCTGGATGACGAAAAGGAGCCGCGCACGAACTAAGCGGATTGGCGCAGTCTCGCGATAATCCGCTTACTTCGTGCGCGGCTCTTTTCGATGCGCGCAGTTCGGAGATTTCATGCTAAGATGCGCCGGTTTCCGTGGAGCGGTGGGAAGTGATCCCGCGCATAATTTTATTGTTCAAACGAATTGACCAGGACATGAACCGATCAATTAAGACATTACTCTGCGTCTCGATTTTCTTCGTCTGCGCCCACGGCGCCTTTGCGGCGCCGCCAACGCCGCCGCAGGTGCGCGAGAAGTATCGCAATTATGCGATGGTGCATCAGGGCGACGCGGCCGCGGGAAAGGCGCTGTTTGAAGCCCCGGGGAAAATCGCCTGCAGCTTGTGCCATACGACCGATCGCTCGGCCAGCAAGGTCGGTCCCGATCTGTTTGCAATCGGCGATAAATTTGGCCGGGATGATCTGATCGAGCAGGTGCTCGAGCCCTCGGCAACCATCGCGGTCGGCTATACGACGACCGTCGTCCGCACGAAAGCTGGCGACGTTTACGAGGGCATCGTCAAGCAATCCAGCGATGCCGAAATCGGCTTGATGCAGGCCGATGGGAAGCTGGTTCACATCAAGATTGCTGAAATCGACCAAAAGCGGCCGCGGCCGGAATCGATTATGCCGGAGGGGCTCGAACAGTCGATGAGCCAGCAGCAGTTTGCGGACCTGATTTCATATCTGACGACATTGAAAGCGCCGCAATCGACGGCCCAGGAATTTCATGGCATGCCGCTGGAGATTCCGCCGCTCAAGACGCCGATGAAGTTCGAGCAGTTCAATTCATCGAAGTTCTCGTTTAAGCACCCGGTCTGGTTTGGCAACGTGCCCGGCCTGGCCAACGCCTACCTCGTCCTCGAACACGAAACCGGAAGCATCTGGCTCTACCAGAAGCATGATGGGCAGGAATCCAAAACCAAGTTCCTGGATATCGGGCGCATCGTGCGGGGCACCAATGGCCTCACGGGGATGGCGTTCCATCCGAAGTTCACCGAGAACCATAAATATTACATCGTGAACCACACGACTGAGGGCAATGGGTTTGCCACCTACATTCTGCAGGGAATTGCATCGGCTGATTTTAAGACCGACTCCGGCCAGCCGCTGAAGGAAGCGATCACGATTCATTCGATCACCAACGATCATCCCGGCGGCGCCCTTGCGTTTGGGCCGGATGGATATCTGTACGTCGGCATGGGCGACTCCGGTCCGCAGCGCGATCCGAACGGGAATGGCCAGAATCTCTCGCTGCTGCAGGGGAAGATTCTTCGCATCGATGTCGATCATCCCGATTCGGGCAAGGGATATTCCATTCCGAAGGATAACCCGTTCGTGAACAAGCCTGGTATTCGACCGGAGATCTGGTGCTACGGCATGCGCGAGGTATGGCGATTCAGCTTCGATCCAGTAACCGGCGACCTCTGGGAAGGTGACATCGGCCAGGACCTCTATGAAGAGGTCAACATCATCCACAAGGGCGAGAACTACGGCTGGAACGTCATGGAGGGCTTCGAGCGATTTTCAAATAAATACCGGCGCGAAGGCGAAACGTACGTGCCTCCGGTTTTTGCGTATACCCGCAAATACGGCCAATCCGTCACCGGGGGATTCGTCTACCGCGGCAACCCCAAGTCCTCCTTCTATGGCGTCTACATCTTCGGCGACTATCAGCAGAAGCGCATCTTCGCCATCACTCAGAAAAATCGCCTGTTGGAGAAGGCACGATTGCTGGTGAGGCACACGCCGCAATCTGTTGTTTCTATGGGACAAGACGCGGCGGGCAATATCTATTTCGTCGGATATGAGGGGAATATCTACAAGCTGGACCTGGATTCGACGACGTTTGAGTAGAAGCCGTTTATGACCTCGACGAGCGCAGATGTAACCATGGCTCCGCCGCTTGCTCGCGCGCCGGATAATGCGCAGGCGCCGCGATTGCCGCATATCGGCGCGCTCGACGGGCTGCGCGGCCTGGCGATTGCGCTGGTCATGTTTCACCACATGACGTTGCTGGAGCCGATCTCCCCCATCGACCATGTCCTCAAATGGATGGGTGGGATGGCCTGGTGCGGGGTCGATCTGTTTTTCGTACTTTCAGGTTTTCTCATCACCGGTATCCTGCTGGACACACGTGGCGGGCCGCACTATTTCCGCCAGTTTTATGCCCGCAGGACTCTGCGCATTTTTCCGCTCTATTATGCGGTGCTGTTTCTGTATTTGGTGATTTTGCCGCACTCGCGCTGGGCACAATACATTCCGCGCGGAGACGTAGTCCTGCCGGCACGGTATTTCTGGCTGTACCTCTCCAACGTCGCGATGGCGACGGCCGGGTCGTTTGGCATTTCGGTGCTGGCGGTGACCTGGTCGCTGGCGATTGAGGAGCAGTTTTATCTGGTCTGGCCGACGGTCGTGCGGTTTGTGCGTGGGTCGGCGCTGTTGTGGGTCGCGATCGCTGGAGTCGTGATTCCGCCGATCCTTCGCAGCGTGCTGGTGCTTCACGGGACCAATGAGATTGTTCCGTATGTGCTGACCCCCTGCCGGCTCGAGCCCCTCGCGATAGGCGCGATCCTGGCGATGATGATGCGCGGACGATGGTGGGGAAGTTGTCAGCGCGCCGCGAGGATTGTGGTGTGGTTGGCGTTGGCGGCGATCGCGGTGACCTTTGCCGTACAGCGAAACCCGACGATCTATGGGAAGCCGATGCAGACCGTCGGATATACCTTTTTTGCATTGATGTTCGGCG
>JANWHF010000260.1 GCA_025450555.1 Tepidisphaeraceae bacterium
CCAGTTATACACGGGCGGCCGATGCCCGCGCTACAAGGCTAGGAAACATCCACCGCGATCGCGAGCCGATGTAAATTCGCGTCGGCGACTTGGCGTTGGTCGGCGAGGATGATGGCCCAACCGGCGTCGCCCCAGAAGTATGGGCCGCTGTCGGAGTCCATCACCAGCAGCGGACGCCAGTAAGACAGCTCGGCCATGTGCTTTTGCACATCGGCCTGCCACCACTGGATCGCTGCAATCTTCCCGGCGATCTCCTGCGGATCGGTCCATTCCTGGCGAGACCAACCCTTGAGAGATTCGTATCCGTGCAATCGCCAATGAAGGGCCGTTGCGAGTTGGGACGCCTTCAACTCCGAGGCGCAATCATTGAGCTTTTGCTCAAAATCGTTCCAGGTTCTGCGGATTATGACCAGATCATTCTTCTGGCACGCATACTGCATCGGCGTGAGCAACGCCAGCAGTTGCGAGTAGACCGACTTACCCTTTGGCTCCAAAATCTTTTTGAGCGCCGCTTCCAGGCCGGCTGGATCGTCCGCGAATTCCTTTCTGATGCGCGCTTCTTCTTTCAAACTGGCCATCGCCCGCTGTGACGCCCGCAATTTTTGCTCCGCATCCTGATCCTCCATCGCCGCGACCTGCGCTTTGAATCGCTCGGGATCATTAATGATGGGGATGTGTTCCATTTCCCGATCAATTTCGGACGTGCTGTCCATCAACTCCTCCAGCGCCCTGTTCGCGGCTTCGGGATCTTTCGCCTTGACCTCCTGCCACCGCTTTTGCCGTAGCGCAAGCGCGGCCTGGCCTTTTGTAATCTTTTTGCGCACATCAGGCGCAGTGAGCCCTTTGCGATCGATCACTTTTTGTTCAACTTCAGCAACCCATTTTTCGCACGCCTGCACCACCGACTCGGCCATCATCGGCAAGGGCTCGATCGCCGCGGACTGCGCTTTTGCCTGCTCGAGCTTTTGCTGAAGATTTTTAACCGAGCCCTCTAGATTTGCGTACCAGCCGTATGGGAAACCATTCACACTGAGGTAGGAATACCTGGTGATCGTCACCGGGTCGGCATCGGTCCACCACTCATGATGTCCAAACAACCGGCTGAAACTATGTTCGGGTTTCAGCGCTCGATTAAGCTCGGTCAATGACTCCATGAGATCCGAGTCATCAGTCGAGGTATCTGAGTCGCTGGGCGACCAGGATGTCGACAAGCCGGCGTGAAGCCCCTCTTCCAGGCGAAATCGCTGGCTTTCCAGAACCTCCCCCGCGATGGGTTCTCCCGACAAGTATTCCTCCCGCGGCGGTTCTGTCTCTTGCGTTTTCACTCCCGAGGCAACGACAACCATTTCACAGATGTTATGAGCGACAAAGATGAGCAAGTGCCCCGTGTTTCGCGGGAGGGGTGACCATTCTGGCAGCAGCGCGGTGTCGATGGCCATCAAATAGGTCAGCAACTTGCCTTGCGCCTTCGGCCATTCTCGACCCGCTGGAAGGATCGGCCTGCCACCTGCGTTCAACGGGCCCTCCTCATCCTTCACCAGCCACACGCACGGGTGCAGGAAGTCTGGGTGCTCCTCGGCAATTTTGCGGAGATCGCGATCTTCTACGGCTGCCAAGATTGTTTTGCGCTGGATCGGGGCCATAGTTTCTTTCTGTTCTGTTAACGATCATTCCTCTTTTGGGGTGAGCAGTGTCCAGCATCTTCTCGCCGAATCGTATCAGAAGAAACAAGTAACTGATGATTATGATTGGAGGAGCAGCGATCTGCCGCTGGTTGGGGGCTCTTATCAGAGACTGGAAACTGGGAGCTAGAAACCAGAAACGGCCCTGCCCGAGCGGTCGGGGGCTAGCGGGCCTCTTGCGTTCATGACAACACTGCGGGGTTAAGCGGACAGGTCTCAACGTTTTGTCGCGGTCGTTGAGCGACTGCGAGGCGGCGCTGCGCTTGATTCCACATCCCAAACCCTGGAAGCGGACGTTTTACTGACGTGGCGGCCACCCCTTACGCCTCGCGCGGGATTGGCCAAAAAACAAAAGAGGCCATTTCCGATGTTCGCAACATGTATGGTATACGGCTTGCAGGAGATTCCTGTGTGCTATGGAGGTGTCGATGGCGATGGGAGCAGAGGCATTGAGATTCATTCAACCTGGACCGAATTGGGGACAGCCTGCCCCGAGCGGGGTCGAGGGGGCCCGGTGGACTCGCGGCAGGTTGGGCAAGAGCGGGCGGCGCGGGTGCGTCTTGCGCAGATCGCCGGGGAAATCAGCCGGTTCCATTTCGCGCAGCGCGTCCCAATCCGCTTACTTCGTGCGCGGCTCTTTGGAGAGCGGGAGGCGGGAAGAACAAATGGACATAAGTAAATATGAAAAGTCATTTGACAATCGTTGCGCGGCGCTGGTGTCGCGCGAGGGTCGCGCGCTGCGCGCGGGACAGAATTGCAAGTGTTGTATGGTCAATGAATTGCGGCTGATGAGCCTCCCAAGCAGGGCGCGCGGCGCGCAAGTGTCGCGCGCCGCGCGCGGGCACTTCATGCCGTTTAGCGGGCGGCTTTGCCCGCCGTTTTACGCTCTTTCTATTGAAGCCCTGCGAATGCCCATGCCGTGGCGGACGAGTGCCCAAAGAAAAAACGGCGCGCAACGGCTTGCAAGCAAGGATCGCTCAACGCGCGAGGGTGCAGCGATTGCGCGAGATCATGGTTTTCCGTGCTCGCGGCGTCGCAGGAGCGACGCCCGCGACGCCCTCCAGTACGCCTGCGCGCATCCTTTTGGGACATTTTGTGACATGCCCCCTTCGCATAGGAGGAATCACAGCCAGGATGGCTGTGCTACGTCGTGCAACATCGGCAAAATGCCAAAAATGTTGCATTTTGTTGCATTTTGTTGCATCGCGCTGGATGGCTCAGATGAGCCGGACGGGGACGTCGTGGCGGGCGAGGAATTGTTTGACCTGGCCGACGCTGAATTGATTGAAATGAAAGATGCTGGCGGCGAGGGCGGCGTCGGCGTGGCCGGTGGTCAGGACGTCGAGGATGTGCTGCGGCGAGCCCGCCCCTCCGCTGGCGACGACGGGAATTTTCACCGCGTCGCTGACGGCGGCGGTCATCTCCAGATCGTAGCCGGCGGTGGTGCCGTCGGCATTCATGACGTTCAGGACGATCTCGCCGGCGCCGAGGGCTTCAGCTTTTTTGGACCATTCGAGCACGTCGATGCCGGTGCCGACGCGTCCACCATTGATGAAGACTTCCCAACGTTCGCGGCCATCTTTTTGAACGCGATTGGCGTCGAGGCCGAGCACCGTCGCCTGCCGGCCAAACTTGCGGGCGATTTGCGAGATCAATTCGGGCGTCTTCACCGCGGCGGAATTGACGCTGACTTTTTCTGCGCCGGCCTGGATGAGCCGAGTGGCATCATCCAGCGTGCGAATTCCTCCGCCGACGCAGAGCGGCATGAAGACCTGCTCGATCACGCGGCCCACCAGCTCGGCCATGATCTGGCGTCCCTCATGGCTGGCGGTGATGTCGTAGAAGACCAGCTCATCGGCGCCGTCGGCCTGATAGCGCTTGGCCTGCTCGACCGGGTCGCCGGCATCGACGTGATCGAAGAATTTTACGCCTTTGACGACGCGGCCGCGATCGACATCGAGGCAGGGAATGATGCGCTTGGTGAGCACGTGGGGATTAAGGAGGGTGACTGACGGGATTCGAACCCGCGACGTCCAGGACCACAACCTGGCGCTCTACCAACTGAGCTACAGCCACCGTTGATGCTGTATTTTTAGCCCAGTCCGGCCGGCGGGTCAACCGGGAGGGAGGTTTTGATGGGACGCGAAGGAAAGGCCATAAACGGTCATAAGTGCGGGGTGTTCCTCGCGTTTGATGCACGGGGGAGCCGGCAGACGGCGGAAACTCGCTTGCGCATTCGCGGACGGTTTGGGCGATCGGATTGGGCGCATCGGGTCGCGAAGGCGCAAGCGATGTGGGCCGCAAATCCGGCGAGGTCGGCATAGTTTCCGATTTGGCCCTGACGCGGGTGGCTTCGTGTTTGCTCGGATTTCGCAGCAACGGAGGAATGATGCAAAACCGAAAGCAACACCAGAACCCTTCATCAGAAATGAATCGACGTGCTCATGCGGAAATGCCGGCCATCGAACCACTCGAGAATCGATGCCTGCTATCGGCGGCGGCTGCACCGTTGCAACTGGCCGGGACGAGCTTTACAGGAAGCCTGCACTTGGGTCAGATCTTGGCAAATTTCGCGCAGGGCGGAGCCACGGCGACGGGCCGATCGCATCTGCGCGCGATGACCGTTTCCATCGAAAGCGAGAACGCTAATGGACTGATCGTGGGCACGGCAAATGTGCAGAATCTTGGAACGTTTAATCTGACCGGGACGGTCTCCGGCAATCGCGTCGATGCCGTCATTATCAACGCTACTTCCGGCACGGGTCAGATCGGCGGTCGTCTCATCGATGGAACGATGCGCATGAACGGCGGCTTCGTTGACCAGTCCGGCAAGCAGACGGAGCGCGGAGCATTCCAACTGAATCGAAATACCGCGGTTGCCGGCGTGACGGGAACAAGCGGCGCAACTGCGACGATCGCGGCACCAACAGCGTCCAACTCAACCGGCAAGATCGCCGCCGGCAGCTACGTCGGCGCGACAGGCAATCGTCATGGGATTTCCATCGACGTCACCAATGAAACCGCAGATGGATTGATAGAAGGTGTCGCTGTTCTGCAGAACGTCGGCACGTTCAACTTTCAGGGCGTGACCAACGGCAGGACATTCACACTGTTTGTTGATGGAGCTGACGGAAGCGGAACGATCACTGGCACAGTCGGCACCAACAGCTACAAGCTGGCGGGGAATCTCGCGACGCAGCAAGGCTCTTCATCTGTCAAGACACATTTTGAAGCGGTCAATGCGGCTGTGCCGGCGCCTAAACGCGCAACATCGGGATCAAATGGTTCAGGTGTAACGCTTGGCTCGGGTAACACCAATTTCCCGACGAATCTCGATAACGGTGCGGGCGGAGTAACCAACAACGGCGGCATGACCGTTACTCCGCCTCCTGCCGCGGGAACCGGCACCAACAATGGCGCAGGCGGCAGCGGCGACCTGTCCGGCACCGGCTCCAATACAGGCGCGCCCATCACCGGCTCCGGCATCGGATCAGCCGGCAGCGGAACCACCGGAACAGGCAATGATTTAAATGGAGGACTATCCAACATCGGCGGGGTCGGATCGACAACGACCGGTGGCTCCACGATCGGCAGCGTCGGAAGCACGAGTAGCTCAACATCCACCGGAGGCACTGGAATGGCTGCGCCGATTACTTCGACAATTTAGTTGTGACGTCGCAGGTTAGCTCGACAAATCCAGCGGGCCGGTGCTGTCGGCGAAGCGCGTGGTCTTGACGCCCATGCCATTGAGCATGGAGACATAAAGATTGCACAGCGGCGTATTGCCGTCGAATTTTCGCAGCACGCCCGGCTTCACCGCCCCGCCGCCGCGACCTGCCAGCAGGATCGGCAGATCATTGTGATTGTGACGGTCGCCATCACTGATGCCGCAGCCGACCATCACCATGCAATTGTCGAGCAGCGAGCCTTCGCCTTCCTTGGTGTCCTTGAGCTTCTGAATGAAGCGAGCGATCTGCGTCATGTGGAAGCGGTCGATTTTGCGGATGGCGTTGATCTTGTTCTCGTCATTGCCGTGATGCGACATGGTGTGATGGCCATCGGTGACGCCGGCTTCGGGATAGGTGCGATCGGATCCGTCGCGGGCGACCATGTAGGTGCTGACGCGGGTCATGTCCATGCGGAAAGCCAGGACCATCAGATCGAACATGAGCTGCATGTGCTCGGAGAAAACTTCGGGAATGCCATCGGGGCGCTGCATGTCTGGCTTGGGGATTGGCTTTGCATTTCGGGCGGCATCGATGCGCTGTTCGATCTGCCGGATGCTTGTGGTGAATTCATCGAGCTTCTGCCGATCGGAAGAACCCAGACGCGCGTTGAGCCGGCGGGAATCTTCCATCACAAAATCGAGAATGCTCCGCCGCTCGCGCAGACGGCGGGCGGTCGCAGCGCGCTGTTCGGGCGTTTGGCCAGCCGCGCCAAAGAGTCGATCGAAGAGCGCTGCCGGGTCCACTTCATGCGGCAGCGGCATCGAGGGCGATCGCCAGGAAACATTCGATACATAAGCGCAGCTATAACCCGAATCGCAATCGCCGGCCTTGGAGGTTTTGTCGAGGCCGAGTTCGAGTGAGGAGAACCGCGTCTTGCCGGCCAGTGCGGTGGCGGCAACCTGGTCCATCGAGATGCCGAGGTGAATGTCCTTACCGGCTGTCTTGTAGGGATGGGCGCCGGTGAGGAAGGCGGCAGCGGATCGGGCATGGTCGCCCGGGCCATCGCCTTTGGCCCAGGCGTTGTCGAGCGCTAAGCCGACGAGCGGCGAGATTTCACTCTTGAGCGGTTCAAAGGGTGCCAATGTTTTGGAAAGCTGCCAGTCGGCTCCCTTGCCGGTCGGAAGGAAATCTTCGTAGCACATGCCGTTGGGCAGGAAAAGTGCGGCCATGCGGACTGGTGCCGCCGCCCCACCTGCGCCGCCGGCAACCTCAGCCGCTTTGGCGATGCCGCCGCCGGGAATCATCACGTCCAACATGGGGAGCGCGATGGTTGCGCCAATTCCCCGAAGCACCGATCGGCGGGACATCATTCCATGCTTCATCGCTGTTCCCTTCATCCTTCCCTTTTGTCAGCAGATCAGTCTGCTAGTAACTACTTACCATCGGCCGATGAGTTCGTTTCCTTATCATTTTTTATGTTCTGCTCGGGCTTTGGTTCGACAAATGCCCGTCGTTTCAGAAATGCATCGCTCTCGACCAGCGCGATGACCATTTCGCGGAACCGGTAATCATGCTCCGCCGTCTGCTTTGCGACGTCGCGCACGGTGCAGGCGTCGTAATATTCCACGCCTCGCCCTAAGGCATACGTCAGCGTCTTGGTCACCAGATTCCGCGTGAACAGGTCCTTCCGCGCCAGCAGCACCTTCTTCACATCATCGGCGCTGTTGATGGCGGTTCCATCAGGCAATTTGCCGGCGGTGTCGATCTTGAAGCCGTTGTCTTTGGTGCGCCAGGCGCCGATCGCGTCGTAATTCTCCAGGGCAAATCCAATGGGATCCATACGAAGATGGCACACCGAGCAATTCGGGTCGGCACGATGCCGTTCGAAGCGCTGTCGCACCGACCCGGAGCTGACATCGCGCGGCCGGTTGCTCAGCGCCGGCACATCCGCCGGCTGGGGCGGAGGCGGCGTTCCAAGAATTTGATCGAGGACGAATTTCCCGCGGCGCACCGGCGAAGTTCGCGTGGGCATGCCGGTCACCGTCAGGATGCCGGCCATTTCCAGCACGCCTCCGCGCTCCTTGCCGGCCTCTCCGCATTCGCTCAGGTCTACTTTGCGGAATTCGGCGCCTTTAACGGTTGTGATCCCATAGAGTTTGGCCAGCCGCTCGTTGAGGAAGGTGTAGTTGCTGTCGATCAGCTCCAGGACGCTGCGGTCCTGCGAGATCATGTTGGCAAAGAAGAGCTGCACTTCCTGCTTCATCGCCGATCGCAGATCGCGGCCAAAGCCGGGATATCGCCGGCGATCGCGCGTGGCATCATCAAGATTCCGCAGCTCGAGCCATTGCCCGACGAAGTTTTCCACGAAGGCCTGCGATTTCGCATCATCGAGCATGCGATTGACCTGATGCTCGAGAATCGCCGGCTCATGCAGCTCGTTTCGCGCGGCAAGATTGAGCAGCTCCTGGTCCGGCATGCTGCTCCACAGGAAATACGACAGTCGCGTCGCCAGCTCGTAATCGCTCACAGCATGCGGCGGTGAATTGCGGGCAACCGCCACGCTCTTTAACTGCTCGGGCGGATCGAGTTCGACCCGATAAAGGAAATGCGGGGAAACCATCGCCGCTTCAAGCGAAACCTTCACTGCGCTTTCAAACGTCTCGCCCTCGGCCCGCGCCTTGTCGAATAGCGCCGTCAGGCCATCCAATTCATCCGCATTCACCGGCCGGCGGAAGGCCTGGCTTGCGAAGCGGGAGATGATCTGCCGCGCCGCCTGCGCTTCGCTCACGTTCTTGCTCGGCATTACATAAAAAATCCGACGATGCGATTCCGGCAGCGGCGGAGCGGATGGCGCATCGTATGGCCCATCGATCTCAATAACATTCACATGCAGATTGCGATCGCCCCGCTTTTTCGGATCGGGATCGGTATTGTTCACCGCGTTGTTGATGTAAGCAGCCGAGATTCTTCGATGGCCTGAATTGACCTTCGTGCGGAAGATGTATTCGCCATGTGTGCCCCGCCGATTGGTCACGTCAAAGGTTTTCAGAACTTTCTTGTCGAGCCGCAGCGTCATCTTCGCCGGCTCATCGCCAAACGGATCCTGCGAAGCGGAGATGTGGAATTCGTAAGTCGCATCGACCGGGAAATCATGGAAGCCGTAGACTTCGCCCTCGACGTTCAGATCGCCACCGGCGTTGCCGTTGGTGGCGTTCATCAGATCGGTGTTGTAGCGAATTTTTTTCAGCTTCGTCGGATCTTCCGTGACGATGGCCTTGCCCAAGACCTGCTCGGCGGCATCGAGATATTTCTCGGCCAGCAGCGGCGACATCGTCAGCACATCGGCGATGTTGTCGAAGCCGTAGCCGGTGTCGTCGATTGGGAAATCATCCGCCGGCCGAAAATCGACGCCCAGCAGATCGCGAACCGTGTTGTTGTATTCGTTGCGATTGAGGCGGTGGATCGTCACATGCCCCGGGTCGCGCGGGCCGGTGCAATCGCAATGCTCCATCGTCACGTTGATCCACTCCACGATCAGGTGCGACTGCTCCGGGGTTGGCTGCGGCTTGTCATCGGGCGGCATCAGATGCTGGCCGAGAACGTCGGCCACGGTGCCCCAGGTGCGATGATCCGACTGCACCGCCGCCAGCGTCGGATATTGATCGAGTGCTACATCGCCCTTGTGTTTGCCATTCGCATGGCAGCGATAGCAGAACTGCTGGAGGATCGGCTTAACACTTTTGCCAAATTGGTCATCGAGCTGAGCCGTGGTGATCTGATCGCCCATGTCAGTTGAAGGCCCCGCAGTCGAGGCAGGCGCGGGAAGCGAGACGGCCGCTGCTGCGTTCGCAGTGCTGGAGGAACGGAGGCAGGCCGCTGCCAATGCAATTCCTGCACAGGCCGCCAAAGGCCAAATGAGCCGTTTATTCCTGATGTGGTTTGAAAATATCCCCAGAGCAAATCGACGCATACAACCCACTTCCATGCCCGTGCCCCTTTTACGAGCGAGTTTACCGCTGGGATTCGCGGAGCCCTTCCGCGTTCCATAATGCCCAGCTTGTTACTCTACCACGAGATAGCCCTGAAGTTGAGCCTGGGCGACCTAAATTGCAGCCTCAGCCATCGTTAACCTTTAGGTAACAGGGGCGGAGTGGTTCATGACAAATACCGGCGTCTGACTCTGCCTGAGGCGATTTTCGCCTTGACAGCCACTGGCTCCCTTGGATAGGTTTCCGCTGCCGGATCACGTATCATAAGTTCATACGTTTGTTTGACCGCGCATTTGCCTCGAGTCATCGAGGCTTTCCCCGGGCGCGCCGATAAGAGTGCATCATCATGCCAGACGGAAGCACTGCGACGGGTATTTCAACCAACCTGGACACTGAGGTCGGCAAGCTGGCCTTGGACAGCGGACTGGCCACGCAGACTGAAATCGAATTCTGTCGTGAGCAGCAGAAGCAGTCGTCCGATCCCAATCAGCGCAGCCTCGCCGATCTGCTGGTTGAGAACGCCTTCATCACTGTCAATCAGGCCAAGCGCATTAAGTCGCAGCTTGAAGAGCGCAAGAACACTTCGCAGATCCCCGGCTATCAACTGATTGGCCGGATCGGCAAAGGCGCGATGGCCACGGTTTATAAGGCTCGCCAGCTCTCGCTTGACCGCATCGTCGCCATCAAAGTGCTGCCCAAGCGGATGAGCGAAAACAAGGAATTCGTCGATCGCTTCTATTACGAAGGTCGGGCGGCAGCCAAGCTTTCGCACAACAACATCGTGCAGGCAATCGACGTCGGCTCGACGCCCGATGGCTTCCATTTTTTCGTGATGGAATACATCGAAGGGCTCACGCTTTACGACCTGATGCTCCCCCCGCCCACCGGCCAGGGTCGCAGCTTCAGCGAAGCCGAGGCCCTGGACACGATGATCCAGATCACCGATGCCCTGGCCCATGCCCACAACCGTGGCCTGATTCACCGCGACGTGAAGCCCAAGAACATCATTCTCACGCCTGAAGGCGTTGCGAAGCTGACTGATCTCGGTCTGGCGCGCGAAGTCAACGACACGCAACTGGCCGAGTCGGAAGCCGGCAAGGCCTATGGGACTCCATACTATATCAGCCCGGAGCAGATCCGCGGCGACGTGGACATCGATTTCCGTGCCGATATCTATTCGCTGGGCGCGACGATGTATCACCTGGTCACCGGCCGGCCACCCTTCGAGGCAGACACGCCCAGCGCTGTGATGCACAAGCATTTGAAGCAAGCGCTTCGTCCGCCGGACCATATTAATACGGCTCTCTCACCGGGGATCAGCGAAATCGTCGAAGTCGCGATGGCCAAGGAGCGCGAAGAGCGCTACGCCCGCACCGAAGACATGCTGGAAGACCTGCGTGCCGTGCGCAGTAACCAGCCCCCGACCCATGCCCGCCGGATCGTCGATCTCGACTCCCTCGCCCAGGTCGAAGAAACCGGCAAAACCGTCGATATCTCCGTCCCCAAGCCAAGCTGGACGGAAGTTTTCGATCAGCCGGCGTTTGTTGTCGTCGTGGTTGCCGCAGGGATTTCAGTTCTGATCAACCTGATCTTCCTCGTCGTGGCGCTCACGCGGCATTAGCGAAAAATACAACACCTGCTGTTACAATCGCCGCGCATGCCAATCGGCGGCAACCGTCTCATTCCCTCCTCCGGTACTCCGGGGGAGGGTTAGGGTGGGGGCTTTTAGTGAGTACGCAATACATCGTTCACTCGTCCGTCAACCCCGACCCCCTCCCCAGCCCTCCCCGGAGTACCGGAGGAGGGAGATAAAGCGCTCGCCGATAGTGTCATAAGTTTTCGTTTCCCATCGATTCTTCATCATTGGGCTCACTTTACGCGGTACACTACCGCCCCATGCGACGCGTCCTTCGCATGACTTGGCACGGCCTGGCGATCACTGCCGCGATTGCAGTCCTCGCGCTCGCCG
>JANWHF010000261.1 GCA_025450555.1 Tepidisphaeraceae bacterium
GGGGCGAAAGAAATCAATAACGGCATCGCGCTGCATCAAACCGGACGCCTCGCCGAGGCGATGGCGATCTACCGTCGCATCATTGAGGCGCAGCCGAATAATCCCGACGCCCATCACCTGCTTGGGTTGGCGCTGCATCAGAGTGGGAAAGATGATGAAGCGATTTCGCATTTTGAAGCCGCGATCGCCCAACTTCCTTCCGATACCTATTACGCGAATTTTGCCGAGCTTTGGCGCAGAAAGCAGAAGTGGGACTCGGCGATTTACTGCTACGAGCGGGTGCTGGAGCGCACGCCCAACGATGTGGTCATCCGATATCTGCTGGGCGAAGCGCAAATCAAATCAGACCGCTTCGAAGAGGCACTGGCTTCATTTGGTCAATGCGTGAAGGACGGCAAGGATGACTCCGACGCCTGGTCCGGCATCTGCGAGGCGTTGCGCAGGTTGGAGCGACTTGACGAAGCCGTCGAAGCCGGTCGCAAGGCGGTGACGCTCAATCCCAATTCAGCGGTCGCGTGGCACAGCCTGGGCTGGACGATCATGCGGCAGGGGAAGGTCCGCGAAGCGGTTCCCTATATCAATAAAGCGATCGAGCTGAAACCCGATTGGCCGATGGTGATTTGGCGTCGCGCGTTCGCACATCTGATGCTGGGTGATTTTGCACAAGGCTGGCGGGATTATGAATCACGCTGGCTCGATGATGAACTTCAGAAGAAGACTTCACGAAACCTGCCGGGCCATGTATGGCGCGGCGAGGATGTGCGCGGGAAAATCGTTTACGTCCATATCGAGCAGGGGCTGGGCGATTGCATCCAGATGGCGCGCTATATCCCGCTGATCCAGGCGCGCGGTGCGGGCCTCGTGAAGTTTGAAGCGCCGATGGAACTGGCATCGATCTTCGAGCGTTCTTTGCCGGGCGTGGAACTGATCACCGGCTCGGTGAAGCAGATGCAGTATCACTACTACATTCCGATGATGAGCCTGCCGCTGGCGTTTGGGACGCTGGTGAATACGGTGCCGGCGAATGTGCCTTATTTGCGCGCCGATCCGCAGGTGGTTGAGAATTGGCGGAAGAAGCTGGCGGACATTCCGGGATTGAAGGTCGGCCTGGTTTGGGCGGGCAGCCCAACGCATCCGAACGACCGCAATCGTTCGATGCGTCTCAGCGAACTTCTGCCGCTTAAGTCGATTCCAAATGTCAAATTCGTGAGCCTGCAGAAGGGGTCCGCAGCTTCGCAGGTGGCGCAGGTACCGGACATGGAGATGATCGATTGGACGGATCAACTGAAAACGCTGGACGATACTGCCGCGTTGATCAGCGCGCTGGATCTGGTGATCACGGTGGATACATCCGTCGCGCATCTGGCGGGCGCGATTGGTGCGCCCGTCTGGATGCTGCTGGCGATCGCTCCCGATTTTCGCTGGATGCTCGAGCGGGAGGACAGCCCCTGGTATCCGACGATGCGATTGTTCCGCCAGGATAACAAACCGGACTGGAGCCCGGTCATTAGGCGGGTTGCCGACGAGCTTGCGCGATTGGCTTCGGAGAAATCGGATCAGTCCCATTAATTAACCGGGGATAAACGCAGATAGAAAGAAACTTGAGAGCGGGTTTCCGGCCGCTTCAAACCACCATGATTTCCTGCTTCTTATGCTCCAGTAGCTCATCGACTTTGGCTTCGTATTGCTTGGTCAGATCCTGAACTTTTTCCTTGCCGTCTTTGGATTCGTCTTCGGTCAGATCGCCGTCTTTCTGCTGTGTGTCGATCATTTTATTGGCATCGCGACGGGCGTTGCGGATGCGAACTTTGACCTCCTCAGCCATCACCTTGCACTGCCCGGCCAGTTGAAGGCGGCGCTCCTGCGAAAGGGGCGGAAGCATGAGCCGAAGCGTCTTGCCATCGGAATGCGGCGTGAGGCCGATCTTGCTGTCGTTGATGGCCTTTTCGATCGACTTGAGATCCTGCGGGGTGAAAGGCTTGATGAGAATCTGCGTGGCCTCTGGGATGGAGATCGAGGCGATCGCCTTTAAATCAGTTGGGGACCCATAGTAATCGACCTTGATGTGCTCGACGATGGCCGGGGTGGCCCGGCCGGTGCGCACGCTCCGCAGCTCATGCTTGAGGTGCTCGGCGGCCTTTTCCATGTGCTCTTCGCATTCCAGCAGAATATCGTCCAATGCCATATTGCCTCGTTTCCAAGCTTCCGCGGAATCCGGCGCCGTCAACGCCGGCGCAAGTCAGATTCTCGGACGCCAATTGTCATCGGCACCGGCGATTTTTCAATCCTGAGTTCCGGATCGAGCGAATGATGATGTGCAGATGTGGGTAGCTTCGGTGGCCAGAGAAGTTGGAAGGTCGAACTGCAATAGCAGACGTGCTTCATTTTTCAGCGGTCGCCCAGGATATCGAAGCGCGCCCGATCAAGGGCATGGCGGGCTTGGGCGAAAGCGATCCGATCGACATCGTCATCGACGATTTGCGCCTTGCCATCCATGATGTGGAGCGTGCCCGCGCGGCCATAAATCTGCAGGCAATCGGCCATTTCCCGGGCCGATCGGCGCTGCAACGCGCGCTGGCCAATCTCTTGAGCCCATTGCTCATGCACCTTGTCGGCGGCCGCCAGGTCGTCGGCAAAGGTCTGCGTGGGAACGTTGGTCGAGACATCTTCCTGCAGGCGCGATAACGCCTGATAGAAGGGTTCAGTCTGGGAGCGGTAATCTTCGTCGCAGCCGGCGCATCCGAGTACCAGTGCGACGGCCAGGAGGAACATCGAGCCATTTTCCGCGAGCACCGGGCGCCCGCAAAGCTTCTGCCGCATGGTCGCACCCCGTAAGGGTCTTGATGTGTTTTTGCGGTCAGGCTGTCCAGTGAGACGTGGAAACTTCAAACAACCGTTAACCGCGACGACCAATATATCGGGACAGCCGACAGAAAGAAAGTGACAATTGATACAAAGTTTTAGGCGTTCACAAGTTATGTCGGCTAATTATCTGGCGGCAAGCAAAGAAATGCGGCAGCGTAGCGCGAGCGCCTGCCAAGGAGAAATGCCTTGGACAACTGAGGCTATTAGCGGCCGAATTTGCCTGTAAGTGCGCGAGCGATGTTGTTCGCGTTGGAAGGCGCGGGGTGTGAGCGATCGCTCTCTTCGATCGCGTGCCCATTGGCTCCCGGCGCGACGAGCTGCGCGACTGGCCGACGGCTCGATTCGATCGCGGGTTTCCCCAGGATCGCGGCCACCTGATTGACTTCGGTCAGCTTCGCGACGAGCCGATTCTCAAGCTCCTCGAGCTGCGCCTCGATCTGGTGGAACTCCTTGAGCGCGCCCTGATAGAGGGCTTCGCCATGCTGGAGCCATTGCTGGAAACTCATTGCGGAAGCTTGTGATTCCGAGCGACTGACCAGAGATGTCATGACCGCCATATTAACCTCCCAATATAAGCACCGCCTGCTGAATTTCGGTGACGCTTCTTTCATCGGCAGTCAGCATAGATGGCATAACCGCCCCAAAATACCCGACAGGTCCGAGAATCATAACCAACTCGCCATCCAGCTTACCAATTAGGCTCATTCTGATATTGCTGGGAGGGTTTTCCGGCCGGCGACCCAGTTCGCTGACGGGAGGATCGGCGTCTCAAGAATTTCTCGAAGTGGGGCGTCGCTGGTTGTTGGAAATGCGGTCAGATCGGCGCTCTTGCCGGGCGCGAGGCTTCCGATTTGGTCTTGAAGCCCCAACGATCTTGAGGCTCGAGTGGTTGTCATTTCCCAGAGAACTCCGGGCGCAACATCCGGCGCAAGCTCGTGAAGCAGCCGAAGATCGTCTACGAGATTCAGGTCCGGCGAACTGGCGCAGCTATCGGTGCCGATGGTGACGTTGATCCCGGCTTTCAGCATGTCGCGCCAACGGTGGGGCGGATGTCCAAAGTAAGCGTGCGTGCGCGGACAATAGACGACGCTCGCCTTGCCGCGCGCGAGGATCGCCAGTTCATCATCGTCGCAGTAATTCACGTGCGCCAAGAGCGTCGGATAATCCAACAAACCCAGTTCCGCGGCATACCGAATGGGCCCACCCGTGAAACGATTCACTTGTGAATCCCACCCGCCAATTCGCTCCCACAATTCCCGAAACGGGCCGGCATGATCGGAGAGGAACGTCGCCTCATCCGGCGTCTCCGCCAGATGTGTAGTGAAAGGGAGGTTCATCGATTGGGCCATGGAAAGGCATCGCTCGTATCCATGGGACTCAATTGAATAAGGCGCGTGTGGCGTAATGCCGATGCGAAGCAATTCAGTTTCGAGGGATCTATCGGCTGCCTTCGCCAACCGCTCTTCCAGGAGCCCCCGCCGCTGGCCCATCGCCAGCACTTCTCCAAAGCTGACGGCTCGAAGCCGAGACTCGCGGAGATCTACGCGGGTAATCGAGCAAAATCGGCTGATATCCCCGACCGTCGTGACGCCAAACCTCAGGCATTGCTCGATCCCCGCGCGCGTCGCTGCGCCAATCGATTCAGCCTGCCGATCGAGCGGCACTGAAGCATTGGGTACTAGCCGAGTGAGCCAGTCGATGAACTTTCCCGCCGGTGCGGTGCATCTGATTGCGCTGAGCTCAAGATGCGTGTGCGCATTGATCAGTCCCGGGACCAGCGTGCAATGACGAAAATCAAGTCGTTGGGCATCGGGAAACCGCTTGTGCAGGTCATCAGCCTTGCCGACGGCCAGAATCCGTCCCGCTTCGATCACTACCCCGCCGCCCGCAATCGGCGCGCGATTCATTGGCACGACCCAAGCCGCTTCAAAAAGCTGTCTTTCCAGATCGCTGCTCATCGAAAAAGATTGTAGCAATCACATTCAGGAGTCTCTTTAACAGGATCTGTTGAGCGGCAGGCTCAGTGCTTCACCCGGGATTGGCGATGATTCGCAGTGCTGCGTCTGATAAACCACTGGGACAATGCAGGACCGTCGGACCGGCCGACTTCTGGAATACCGAGGCGGCGAGTCTTCCGCCCGTGAGAGGATTGACCCATTCCGCGCGATAGCTTCCTGCCGGGAGGTCGAGCTTGAGATCGGCCATTTGCTTCCCGCGCACATAGATCGCGTAAGCCTTACCCGGCTCCGAGAGCACACGAACGGTGACGCCTTTGGGAAGCGGGCCCATCACGACATGTGGGTCGGGCTTCATGTGAACGAAGTCGAAGCTTTCGAGGAATGTCTTGAGGATCGCGAATTGCCGGCGCAGCACAACACCTCCGCCGCCGGGTTGTTTGGACGGAAGCGCAAACGTGCCGTCTTCATGGCCGGCGGTGAAGGAATAGTCCAGGTGATCGAAGATGCCGCCACCGGCCAGAAGAAAATCCCAGGCTTCCATGCGGTAGATATCGTCGCCGGTGCCTTTGAAGCCGGTCTCGTCGTCGGAAATCACGCGGTCCAGACCGTAATTCATCGTGACCGCATCAGGGGGCGTCGCATAGTGGAAGTTGAAGATTGAAACCAGCGGATCCGGTTGCTCGATTTTCTTGGCGCCATTGGAAATGTTCTGCGCGATCAGGTGGGCATGAGGCAGTGATTTCTCACTTTCATGGATGACACTTGCGATGTGCTTTTGCCAATCGAGCGTCACGCCACCGAAGTAAGGCTCGTTGCAAATTTCGAAATAGACGTTGTCGAAGGGTGCGAGCGTCGTGACGATTTTGCGAACCATCGCCTCCTGGATCGGCAGAAGATTGCCGTTCTCCATCGTGTTGGCCTTCAGGCGGGAGATGTTACCGATGCCATTCACATTGTTGCTGGCATTGAGCGGGCTGAGTTTCCATTGTGATTCATCGTAGTACGGGCAAAACAACACCATTTCGACGACGATACCCCGCTGGCTGGCTTGCGAGACGAAATCGCTCAGCCGTTTGAAATAGTCTTCATCCCATTTGGTCAGATCGAACTTGTTTCCGCCATTGGCATAGCCGGGCGTCTGGCTGCGCGCCCAGGGGGCGATCAGTTTCCCCGTTGCCGGGGCCAGCGTATTGTGCGAAATATTGAAAGCCCCGTCCGGCTCCATATAAGCGCCGCTGAAGGTGCGCGTGACCCCCATTCCTTGCTGCTGAATCGTTTGCAGGTATTTCGCGTAATCGAAATCGCGGTTCATGACCGCGCCGTAATGCTCGGTGGAACCCAACAAGAACACTGGCTTGCCTCGGAACAGCAGGTAGTGGGGATTGACCGGATCCAGTGAGACGGGCGGGGTTTGCTGTGCCTTTGCGGGGCGATTGAAAGACAACATTGCGGTGGCGAGGATCACCGCCAAACGTCCGATGAACTGTGCGCGGTAGGCGTTTCTCATTGCTGCATCTTGTCTCGGCCGCTCGGAGGCGGCAACTTGCGGATCAAATGCTTGCATGCCATTTGGCGCGCGGGGATGTCGCGTTAGGATGCGAAAACCTTGATGCGTTCACTTCGATTTGTCGGCAGAAGAAAACTGATCGGGATGCTGCTGCTGATCCTGCCGGTTCTTTTTGCGCGGCCAGCACGGGGCCAGTATGTGCTGGAAGACATGCGGGACCCCAATCGTTACGCGCCGGGGCCTGTCTTTCTGCCGTTTCTTTTTTACACCAGTTCCTATCGCCTCGGCGGAGGAATGGTGTGGAGCTCGACGGGGCTGCTCCAGCCGCAGACGGATTCCTTTGGCCTGGCGCTGGGCAGCGTGAATGGATCGTATTCGCTCCAGGCGGGCTTCCATAATTTCCAGGTGCAGCCGATCGATCGACTGTTTGTCGGATTTGAAGCGGGATTTTCGCAGGAAAATCAGTTCACGGCCTTCATCAACGGCAATCGCGAATTCTCCCGCGAAGCCGCGGGGAGCAATCGATCGTCGAAAGAAAACTTTTTGACCCTTCAGGACGATGACGGCTGGGGGCAGGTGTCGCTGAGCTATTTATTGCCCATGGGCGGCGGATTGGACGTCGTCGTCAATCATTACGTGCTCGAGGACGGCCTGGCCAAGGAAGGCATGACCGGCGGCTTCGGGTGGAATCCGCTGACTACCGGGCGGACCTATCTTCAGCTCCTGCCTAATTATGAATACCAGACGCTTGAAGTGGCCTCCGGCGATGCCCATTACGACACCAATGGGCTCCAATTCAATGTTCTCTACGATAATACCGATTTTCCGCTGAACCCCAGCTCCGGAAATACGACGCGCCTCAGCGTGCAGCGCGATTTTGGACTATTCAACAGCACCAACACCTGGACGACTTACTCCGGCGAATTCAGCCAGTTCATCGATCTGGGTCAGTCGCGACTCTTTCGCCAGCAGGTGCTGGCGCTGGACGCCTGGACCAGTTATTCGCCGACCTGGCATGGCGGAAATCGGCCTGGTGAAGGGCCGCGGACCGCGCCGCCTTTTTATCAGGGCGCAATGCTGGGCGGGCAGCAACGTTTTCGCGGCTTCGAGGACAACCGCTTCCACGACCGTGCCGCGATTTACGCGTCGGCCGAGCTTCGTCTCGTGCCGACATGGAACCCGTTCAAGAAGATTTCGATTCTGAAGGATGCCGACATCACCTGGATGCAGTGGGCGATTTTTGCGGAAGCGGGGCGGGTGTCGAATGAGTATTCGCCCGACCTGTTGAGTCATCTCAAAGGGGATGTGGGCTTCGGGCTTCGCATTCTCGCAAAAGACACGCTCGTGCGGTTCGACATCGCGGCATCGAGCGAGGGTTATCAGCTTTGGGTGGGATTGTCGGAGCCGTTTTAACAGACGGTTACGGTTGATCGTCTCCGCGAACTTCACGAATGCGCTGCTGCGCCATTTCTTTATCCGACGCATTTAGCAACGGCAGCGCCTTCTCATACCAATATGCCGCCCGCTTTTTTGCCTGCGATTGTCGGACGATATTGTCGCCTTCATATTTCCACCAGTCGTTGGCGACGAACAGCATTCCCCTGGCATCTTTGGGATCTTCCAGATCATTGCGGGCCAGGACCGACAGCATTGAATCCTTGAGCCGGGCCACGCGAGGCAGGCCGGCTTTCCATTGGCCTATCGAGCATAAGAAGGCCCCGAGGTCGAAATTCAATTGCGGATCATCAGGATTGCTTTTGAGTTTTTTCTCAGCAGTGATGGCCTGCATGCGGGCGCGATTGGCGTTGGCCGTCATCTTATCGTGCTCAGTGGCGCTCCGGCGAAGCTCCGCGTTCGATGGATCTTTGCGAAGACAATCATGAACGAGCGTCATCGCGCGATGTGCGGAACCCATGTCTCCAACATCCAGAAAATCTTCCACCACCTGCAAATAAGCCGACGCAAGCTCGGCAGGCGTGCCGCTCGCTTTGTCCATCGCGACGGCCAATGCCGACAGCTTCATGTCAATCGTATCGATTCGATAGGCGCGACTGAGATCATCAACGCAGTACATCGCCAGGCGCAAGTGCCGGCAATCGATCGCATATTCGCGGGCGTCGCGCAGCATGACGAATTTCAGGGCGGCTCGATCCGCGTTCGCCGTTGCGTCAATGTCGCGTGCTTCTTTTCGAAGCTGCCGGGCCAGGGAAAGCTGCGCTTCAGGATCGCGCCGGGCATCGGCAAATTCATTCGAATGGCTCTTTCGAAGCAGATAATCAGCGTGATTCTGCGGGGCCGACTTGGGGACCGGCAGCAGCGAATCCCACTCGCCTGCATGGGCACTGCCCGCAAGGCAAATCGAGCAAAAAAGCGCCAGAAAGCACAGCCAGCGTAAATTCACAGTTCCGATCATACCACCTTGCGACGCATCCGGCGGCGGGCGATGATCCGATTTGCGATACCGCTTTGCATAGAAGCGGAATGTAGGCAATATTTTCAATTACAGGAGTGCGATGAAATTGCCCAGCGGAAGATCGGTGCCGTGCATTGAATCCATGGAACGCCGAATGATGCTGAGCGGTGCGCCGGCATCAACTGCGGCGCTGTCTGCGAGTCTATCGGGGGCGCTCCCAACGTCTGTTATCGCGGGTCAGAAAACAACGATCCGCCAGAAGGTGACGATCAGCAGCGATGAAGCAATCAGTACGACCGTCACGGTGAGCGTCTCGCTCTCGACCAGCCCGACGTTTGACGCGGCCAATGCCGTTTCGGTTCCGCTGATGCTCACCAAGCCGCTCCATCTGGCGGCAGGAAAAAGCAGGAGCATTCCGATCACCCTCAAGTCGCTGCCCAGCACCGTGCCTGCTGGAACTTATCATCTTCAAGTGGAGGCGACGCCTGCTTCGGGCGCGACGACGGCCGATGCTACAACGGCCACGACGATGTCGGTCGTCGCGCCGTTCATCGATCTTTCATCGGCTTTCGCAAAGACGCCGACGACGCTGAAGCTTGGCCGTCGCGTGGTCGTCGGGTTCTATGTAACCAACAATGGCAATATTCCCGCGGTAGGCCGACCGGAATTTCAGGTCGGCGCATCACCTGATGGGAAGGTGGACAACAGCACCGTCATCATCGGGACGTTTCTGCATTCCATCAGCATCAAGCCCGGCAAATCCACACTTGTCAGATTCGCCTCGGTTCCCAAGGCCAAAGGGACTTTCTATCTCGTTGCCGCTGCCGATCTCAATAACATCTTCAACGAGACGAATATCGACAACAACGTGATTATCGCGAAGTTCACCACGTCGATCGTTTGATTAGCTTTGTTAAAGGTTGGCCAGGCATTTCTCGATGCGCGCGATCGTCGATGGCTTGCCGAGGAACTCGAGCGTTTCAAAGATCGGCGGGCTGACAGTCGAACCGCTGACGGCAACGCGGATCGGCTGCGCGACTTTTCCAAGCCCAAGCTGCGTGCGATCGCAATAGCCTTTGACGGCCAACTCAATTTCGTGCGCAGTCCACGAACTGAGGCCACTCAGAATCGCCAGGATTTCCCGCAGCGCATTGGCTCCCTGGTTCTCGTTTTTCTTCAACACCTTCTCGACCGCATCGCCCTGAAGCTCGATCTGATCATCCCGCATAAAAAGGAATCGCGATTTTTCATCCACTTCGCGCAACAGATGAAAGCCGTGGTTCATTTTCAGCACCTTTTCCAGGGCCGCATCATCGGCGTTGTTCAATAGTGAATCGGGATTGACCGATAGATAATCGCGAAACGCCGCCAGCATCCGCGGCATCGGCGCGGAAGCGCAGGCCTCGGTGTTAAACGCCAGCAGCTTGTCGCGCGCGAATTTGGCGTTGCTCTTGCCAATGCGATCGAGGCTGAACAGCTCGACCATTTCCGCGACGCTCATGCGCTCGCGATCGCCGCCGGGGCTCCATCCAAGAAGCGAAAGAAAGTTGAGCAGCACTTCCGGCAGATAGCCGTTCTCGCGGAAATCGTGAATCAGAATCTCCGGCAGGTCGCCGCGACCCATCCCCATCATCTTCATCACCGACGCCTGCTCGCCCAGATCCAGCTGCAGGGGGTTGCTGTCGTTGCCCGTCTTGTCCGGCAGCCATGCCGAAAAACGCTGCGGATCGATGCCGGTCTCCTGCGCCATCTGCTCGGCGGTTTTCTTTCCCGAGCGAATCCATTGCCCGACGCGCTCACGGATTTTCTTGTCGCGATCGCGCTTGCTCATCTTGCTGCCGTCGGAATTCATGATGATCGGCAAATGGCCATACGTCGGTCGGGCGTAGCCGAGCGCTTCCTGCAGCGCGATGTGATTCACCGTGTTGAGCAGATGCTCCTGCCCGCGCAGGATATGCGTCACGCCTGCCTCGGCATCGTCCACCACAACGGCAAAGTGATAGGTCGGCATGCCGTCGCTTTTGCGGATGATGAAGTCCTGCACTTCGCCGGGGCCGACGCCCTGATTGGCGCCCAGCACGACATCATCAAAGCGATATTCCTTAACCGGCATCGCCAGCCGAACGACGTGCGGCCGGCCCTCCGCCTGGAATTGGCGGATCTGTTCATCGGTGAGCCGCGGCCGGACGTATCGATACTGCCGTTTTGCCCGCTGGGCCGCGTGCCACAGTCGATCCAGCACTTCCTTGGTTTCATAGGCTTTGTAAGCGAGGCCGCGTGCGATCAGCTCGTCGATGATGCGGTTGTAAATCTCGATCCGCCGCGATTGATAAACCAGCTCCGCATTGTCCCAGCCCAGGCCCAGCCAGCGCAGGTCGTCGATGAGTTGATCGCACGCCTGCTGCGTGCTTCGGGCCACATCGGTGTCTTCGATGCGCAGCAGAAATCGCCCGCCGGTATGACGGGCCAGCAGCCAGTTGAACAAAGCGGTGCGCGCTCCGCCGACATGCAGATAGCCAGTCGGCGACGGCGCAAAACGAGTCACGACAACGGAAGAATCAGCCATAGAGATTCAAGTAAACGCCAGTCCAAGCGACTTTTCAACCCGAGTCGTTCTAGCCTGACTGCACATTCGCTCGCCCGA
>JANWHF010000262.1 GCA_025450555.1 Tepidisphaeraceae bacterium
ATTGGAACTAAGACTTGCGGGAGGCAGACGGATCACCGGCTGCGGGTCCACTCCCGTAATTCATTCAGAACGGATCGGCGCGACGGAATTGAATTGAAACTTGTGTCGCGGCCAAAGATCTGACTGACATGATTACTTGGGACACATTACATTTCGGTTGCCTGGGTTGTCAAGAATTCTTCGAAATAATTTCGCGCAGGTATTCGAAGGAATAAATTCCTGATCCGTGCTCGTCGGACCATTCAATTCTCAGAGCGTAATTCCCAACCAATTCGGCCGAGACGACCTGAAGTGGCTTTGAATAGTTTCCAGGCAAAATAGTCAGGAGGCTCTTTTTCCCGGTGATTTTGCCCTGATTTCTCACTTCCTTGCAAATCGCGCACGGGCACATCGAGCGCAAAAGAGAAACACTGTAGGTGGATCGAACGCCGTCCTGCCATTCGATGTCGAGCTTCTCATCCTTTTTCAAATCGAGTCGGACTGGAGTGGTATGGGAGCTCATAATATTGGAGCTCATATAAAATGCCTCGCCCGCAGCACTACCGCCGACGCTTTAGTCCCAAGGCACGCAAGATTTGCGCTAACAACGACGGCTTGTGCGAAGAGGGATCCAGCATCGCCGTACGATCCACAGCCCGCCGTCGGCGGTTACGGTGAAAAGACTCGTCGGGCCGCGAAGCGCGGCGGATCATATTTTTCTGACGTCCAAATGACATAAACCTGATCTTCAGTTGGCTGATCATCAGCCAAGCTTCTCTCGTAACCGTTCCTGCACCATTTTCGCATTCAGTCCCTTGCCGTTCTTCATCACCATGCCGACCAATGCACCGAACGCGCTTTGCTTACCGGCGCGATAATCCTGCAGCGGCTTGGGATCCTGTACGAGGATCTGTTCAATCGCCACATCGATCGCGCCGGTATCGGTGCTCTGCAGAAGGCCCAGGTCCGTCGCCGCCTGCTCGGCAGGGCGGTCTTTGGTCATCAGCGATTCAAGCAGCTTTCGGGCCGACTCTTTGTTGGCGGGGATTTTCCCGCTGACCACCAGTTGCCCGATCTCGGCAACCCGTTGCGGCCCGATGCCCAGCTTCGGCAGCGGAACATTGCGGTCGTTTGAAACCTCTCTCAGTGCCTCCATCAAGCTTGATGCCCGACGAGCATCCACTCCGCCCGCCAGGATCTGCTCGAAGAAATCGCCCGTGGCTCGATCGCCCGCCAGGATGACGGCATCCTTCTCGTTCAATCCAAGGGTATCAATGTATCGCTTGCGGCGCGTCGCAGGCAATTCGCCGATGCGCCCTTTGATCTGCTCGAGCCACGTATCATCCACCTCGACCGGCACCAGGTCCGGGTCGGGGAAATACCGGTAATCATGGG
Organism: Tepidisphaeraceae bacterium; assembly: GCA_025450555.1. Taxonomy (GTDB): domain Bacteria; phylum Planctomycetota; class Phycisphaerae; order Tepidisphaerales; family Tepidisphaeraceae; genus JANWHF01. The sequence goes on from JANWHF010000262.1 coordinate 1,375, forward strand.
CCTCTTCCTTATCACGCTGATGAAAGGTCGATTCGGTCGGCTCATCCCAGCCATAGGTGCTCTTTCGGCCCAACGACCCAGTCTCTTCCCATTGCTGAATTTGTCGCCGGACTTCATAAGCCGTCGCCCGCTCGAGCACGCTGAAGCTGTTTAGATTCTTGATCTCGGTAATCGCCGTCTTCCAGACTTTGCCGTCCTGATCGGTGATGTGGACATTAATGTTGGGTTCAAATCGCATATGCCCCATCTGCATTTGACCATGGCTCACGCCCAGGAATTGCACCAGCTTCTGCAGCTCCTGCGCAAAAGCCGACACCTGCTTTTGCGTGTGAAGATCAGGCTCCGTCACGATTTCCAGCAACGGCGTTCCCGCCCGATTCAGATCGACAATGCTCCAGTCAATCGCGTAGCCGCCGGGTGCTTCGTGCAATAACTTCCCGGCATCCTCCTCCAGATGCGCTCTGCGGATGCGCACCGGCACCGGCTTGCCATCCTCACCAGCAATCTCAAAACTCCCGCCATAACACAGCGGCAAATCATATTGACTGATCTGATAATTCTTCGGCAGATCCGGATAGTAATAGCTTTTGCGATCCCACTTGGTGTGCTTCGCGACCTGGCAGTTGAGCGCCAGGCCCACCATCATCGCATATTCAACCGCTTTGCGATTCATGACCGGCAGCACGCCGGGCAATCCCAACACCTGGGCATCGACCTGTGAATTGGGTTCTCCGCCGAATCCGTTGGCGGCGCCGGTAAACATCTTGCTGTCGGTCGCAAGCTGAACGTGAATCTCCAGCCCGACCAGCACCTTATAAGATTTGCAAACCCGCGCCGCCGTCGTCGTTGTCACCTGTCACTCCTTGCTCATTTCAATTCAAAGTCAATCGAACGCGTTTTTCTAATGCCCCTCCGAATCGGCTTCTAGGGCACCACGCTCTCGCCAATCGCGGCAGTCACTGGCGCCAGCCCACAAATTATACGACCGGCCCTTCGCGCGTCGAACGCGCCGAATTTGCCGGGCAGGCCCTTCATTAACCGTGCTCCGCTTTGGGCCGATACGGCGACTGGAGCAGTAAACGCGATGATCACCGACACCCAGGTTTTCGAAAGCATCATTCCACAGGCCTCGGCCACCATTCCTCACGCCACCGAGCGCCGCCGAAGCTTCCGCCGGCCGCTGGGGACCATCGCCACCATTTCGCGGATCATCGACGGGCAGGAACATAACCGCCTGCATGTGCTGGTCACCAACCGCTCGGAAGAGGGCGTCGGTCTGCGATGCCCGATCGGCCTTGTCGAATCCGGCATCTATCGCCTGCAGATCGGCTGCGAGCTGGGTGACAGCGCCCTGATCCAAATCCGCACCTCCCGCGCGCGCTTCGACCAATCTTTCGATATCGGTGCCGTTGAAATTTAATGGGATACTAAGCATTTATCGCTTCGGCGGCTGCTGATGAAGGGCAGGCTGCCCATGCGGCGAGGGGGCATGAGCAGGGGTATGCGGGAAAAGCACCACCGTCACATACGAATAGATCAACGAAAACGCGCCCACCACAACGCTGGCCCACAGCGTAATCTTGAGAATCTTGATGCGATTGGCGATTTCCTTGTCGCGCCACTCGGCTAATCGCCGATCGATCTCGTCGAGCTTGCGATCGATGCGCGCTTCGACCTCATCCAGCTTCTGATTGAGATAAGCATCGGCATTTTTCTTGAGCCGATTGGTGATGCCACCGATCAGGCCCGACTCTTCGATGTCTTCTTTGATCGTGCTCGTTCGCGGCGGCACCACATCCGGCGAAGTCGTCTCAGCCGGCAGAAACTGATAGTCGGCGGCGCTTTCGGTTTCGCCGATCATGCTGGCGACCATGCCACCCAGCACCGCGCGCCGCTTGCGATTGAGCTTGTGGAACAGTCCCTCCTTGCGCTTGAGCTTGCGAACCAGGCTCGGGACCGGCTCATTCTCGCCGACTTCAATGTCGCGCATCTGAGCCAGCACCATCAAGCCGCGCTGAGAAAGGCCCGCGAAGCGCATCAAGCGGATGCGAGCGATTTCCTGCGCGATCTGCTCCTTGGTGGCGTTGGCCGTAATGGGGCGACGTCCCCAGCGCACCACATCCAGCATCGCATCGCGATTCATCGAAGCAATCAACTGACGCCGCGAATGAATTGCCGCCACCAGGTCCTGACGAGACTTGAATTGCGTCGAATCGAGCCCGAATTCCTCCGCCAGATGATTCAGCTCATCCTTTGGCAGCTCTGAAAGCTGGCGCTGCGGCGCCGCGGGCGTAACGTCTGCCGGCGGGGGCTCGCGCACCACCGTCACCTGCGTCTGCGGGTCAGCGCCCGGCAGCAGCTTCACTTCACCGCTATGGGGTGAGCTGTCGGACATGCTGGATTCGATCTCCAAGGTCATAAATCATGCGGTGCCCCTGCCACAAAAGCAGGAACGCGATGCACAGCAGCACGCTGATAATCACATCGCCCCAGAATGTTCGAAACCGCAGGCGAAGGCCGTGCAGAATCACATATCGGCGAATGATGCTCATGTACTTGTCGCTGCCGGCCAGGAACACGTACCAGCCCCACAAAGATTGCAATGTCACCACCGTCGCGTAGATCGTCACGACCGTCGCCAACGCGTATCGAAAGAAGTTGAAAAAATCGATGTCAGGCACGGGCGGTGGTGGGATGACTAATCTTCGACTTCCTCGTGGTCCTGCACTTTTCCGCCAAACAATGCGGTGCCAATGCGCACGAGCGTCGCGCCCTCTTCGATGGCGATCTCAAAATCGTTGCTCATGCCCATGCTCAGATGGCGGAGGTTCGTGCCGCCGATCTTGTGCCAACGTAACTCTTCGAAGATTTCGCGCGTGCGGGCGAAGGCCAGACGAATTTTGTTTTCCGGCGCTTCCAGCGGCCCCATGGTCATTAAGCCGCTGAGCTGCAGATTCGGCATCGAATCGATCTGCTCGGCAAGGTGAACAGCCGCCCCAACCGCGACGCCAAACTTCTGCGATTCTTCACTCGAGTTCAGCTGCATCAGCACCGGCAAACGTCTTCCCGCCTTGGCGGCCTGGGCATCGAGCTCCTCGGCCAGTCGCAGGCTGTCGATGCTGTGAATCATGTAGACGATCGGCAGCACCGCCTTCACCTTATTTCGCTGCAGATGGCCGATCATGTGCCATCGCAACTTCTCGGGCGGAATACTGTCGACTTGCCCCTGGCGGCGCTGGAGGAATTCCTTCACCTGCGCGCCGCGCTGGGCCAGCACCTGGACCCGGCTCTCGCCCAGATCGGTGACGCCGAGCGTCAGGATTTCCCGGATCTGCTCGGGGGCGGCGGTCTTGGTCACCGCGATCAGCGTCACCTCGCCCGCTTCCCGCTTGGCGCGGCTCGCGGCAGCCGCGATGCGGTCCTGAATCTCCCCAAGTTTCTCTGCCAGCGGCGATCGTTTGGCCACGCGGGACTCCTTCCATTCAGTCTTACTTCGTTCCTGAGGCGGCATTATAGAGGGAACCGCAACGAAGGTGTAGGCTACCGTTGCCGGGCTCGCCGCTTGCGGCTTCGCGCAAGCACAATGCGCCGGCGCGAAGCCGCAAGCGGCGCATCCGCCGATTATCGGCGGCCCCGCGCATGCCGTAAAAAGCCGAGCATATGAACTCCACTCCCCGTTTCGAACAAGCTCTGGCGAAGATCGACGCCGCCAACAGCGAAGACCCTCACCGCGCCCAATTCGAACACCAATCCCTTCCCGAATGCTTACTCTATGGCCAGCGCATGTCCCATTGGCTCGCGCAACTCGAACCCTCCGCTTCCCAAGCCCTTCGTCTCGCGGTCCGCAGCCAGCACCTTCGGCGATGGTCCATTCCCCGGTCCACCTACCCCATGACCCGTCCCGGCTATCACCAATGGCGAACGACCCTCGCCCGCTTCCATGCCGACCAGGCGGCCGACATTCTTCGCTCGGTCGGCTACGACGATCCAACGATCGCGCGGGTTCAGTCTTTGATACGCAAAGAGCGATTGAAAGCCGACCCCGAAGCGCAGGCGCTTGAAGATGCCGCGTGTCTCGTGTTCCTCGAAGGCACCTTCGCGCAATTTGCGGTCCAACACGATCGCGCCAAGATCGTCGATATCCTGAAAAAGACCTGGCGCAAAATGTCGCCCAAAGGCCATCAGTTGGCCCAGAACCTCGTCGAGCGCTTGCCCGCCGATCAGCAGGCAATGGTTCGCGACGCGCTTGGATGAAGCGAAAGATTTCGGATCGCACACCCATATCCACGCTTTCCAAGTCGAAAAGCCCATCATTCCCTCGCCGATGCAACGCGATGCAACACACTGCCCATTCCCTTCGGCACGCCATTCGCGCCAATAGCAGTAAACTAGTAGTTGCGCTCCGGGGGCGGCTGTGGCATCTTGTCGGGCGTGAAGGAGCACAAACAGCCACTGAAGGAAAAGGACATCATCGGCCTGGGGTATCTCAAACGTGCCTTTG
>JANWHF010000263.1 GCA_025450555.1 Tepidisphaeraceae bacterium
GCGGGCGAAAGTTGATTGGGCGTATTCATATGCGAGCAGTAACGCCCATACGTCCGGCTGAAATAGGGCTCAAAAATCGCCGCGAGGGATCCGCCATCGGTCACTTCAATGCGCGGCGATGGAGTGTAGTTCAGTACCGGCGATGCCACATCAATCAAATCCGTTTTCGTGTAGTCACAGTCCAATCGACCCGGGCCGAGATATTTCCCGCCAATGTCGAACAGCAGCTTCTTCTTCGACCGATCGAACGCGCTATAACTGAGAATGAGCAGTGATCCGCCTTGGCTGACAAACTCGCGAAGTTGCGCAGCTTCGATGTCATCGAGAAATGCATCGCCGGTCAGGATGATCGTGTCGGAATGATCGAGATCCGTTTCATGTCGAACGGCTTCGAAATCGATCTGCTGTTCCAGCAGCATCCGCGCGACGCCTTCATCATGGGCATGTCGGCCACTGACGTAGACGCCCAAATTGGAAAATGGCTTTGCACCGATCCCGTAGGACTCGATGCGGTTGACATATCTGTAGGCTGTTCCGATGCCGCGATAGGTTTCCAAATCCATCGTTCCGCTGGGATGAAGCTGGTCGCCGAAGCTGCAACCTGCGCCATACGCGACCATACAGGCGGCTTCGAATCGCATGGCATCAGGATGTTTAAATCCGCCGAACTCGCCCCATTGCGTGTGGAATTTGCCGCTCATGGCGAGCGTTGGCTTTCCCATCGCAGAAAAGAGCTTGCCTCGCAGCGGGAGCTTGTCGTAGCCGCCCCAGGTGGTGGGGAGGTCTTCCAATTCAAAATGCGTATTGAATGCAGCGAATTCGTGAGGGGAATGGAGCTTAGTGGTTCCATTGTAAAAGATCGTGGCGCTGCGATGCAGGCCATGAATGATGGCGTTGCAGTCGGACATGAGCCGGACCCAAGTCTGAATCGCATGAGTGCGCGCATCGCTGTCATTCTCCGGATTCAGTCCATCGGCCTTCATTCCCTTCACGCAGGCTTCGCACCAGCAGGGGGGTGAAATATCGCAAATATCGTAGAAGAAACCATCCACCGGAAACTTCCGGCAGATTTCCTCGGTCTGCCGGAGGATCAAATCGCGGTAGCCGGTGCCAGGGCAGAGGAATATCCAGGAAGTTGCGGGCTTGGGATCATCGGGACGTGCGCTCGAATCAAAATTATGCGTGGCAATCGCGCCGCTGCGCGTCCTCACCGTCCATTGCGGATGTTCCTCGGCATCATGCGCCGACCAGCCAACCGTGTAATAAATCGGCGCGCGAATGCCGATTTCATGGCTGGCGTCGATCTGCCGGCCAAGCAAGTCAATCTTGAGACTCGGGTGCCGTTTGCCGACGCGCGTCGGATAGTAAGACCAGCCGTGATGACATTTGGCAAAGAGGGTTACGGAATTAACGCTTCCGAGCTTCAGGGCCTTTTGGAAATCGCCTTTATCGAAGTCCGCGCCGACTTCGCCAATATGTTCGCTGGTGTGAAAATCGAGATGGACCTGCCGTGCGGGTAACTTCTGCATTGGGGTTCCGTAAAAGGTGAAGATGGCATTTATGCAGCGCCACCGCGTGAAATTCAATTGGGCAGCCTGTAAAGTAATCTTTCAAATCCAACGAGAAGGAGCACACATGACACAATCGAACTATCCGCCGAACATGCCGCCAGGAATGCCACCATCAATGCCAGGTGGTCAAATGCAATATCAACCGACGGGCGGCACCAACGGCTTTGCCGTCGCCAGTCTGATTTGTTCGATCGTTGGATTCTGCGCCGTCTTCATCGGCGGATTGCTGGGAATCCTGTTTGGAGTTCTGGGCATCAGCAAGGCCAATAAGACAAACGGCCGCGGAAAGGGCATGGCGATCGCCGGGATTGTGATCGGAATCATTACGCTCATCACGTCCGGACTGATCGTCGCTGGCGGTTACAGCGCTTACTTTTTTGGCAAGAAGATCGCCACTTCATTCATGACGACGCCGCAGCAATACATCCAGGACCTGAGCGAAGACAAGATTGACGAGGCCCAAGCCATGACGACAGGTTTGACGCGTGAGGAAATTCAGGCTCAAAGCACTGATCTAAAACCATTGGGCGCTTTCCAGAGAGTCAACGTCACCAAGGCCGATTCCAACCAGAAAACTACGAATGGCACATCCAAAGCCGAAGTCGAGCTGACAGGAACGGCGTATTTCGCCAACGGGAACAAAACATTTCACATGACGATGACCTATTCGCCTTCGGGCTCAAAGATCACCAAGGCGTCGTTTGAGTGAGCGAAGTCCGGTGACTTCAAGAAGTGAAGGCTGGCTTATAAAACCATTTGTGGTAGGTCAGCTCCAGCGATCGGGTGACGAAGCCTAATCGCTGATAGAGCCGCTGCGCGGCCACGTTGCGCCCCTGCGTGACGACCGTGATGTTCGAAGCATTTTGATCGGCAAACCAGTTCATCGCCTGCCGAATCAGCGAGCTGCCGGTGCCGCGACCGCGCGCCGAATCGGCAACCGCGATCAGGCCGATATTTCCCACCTGGTCGGCCTTGTTGATTTTGCATGTGACGTATCCGCAGGCTTGGCCGTTATTCTCCGCCACCCAGACGGCATCAGCCTTGCCGTTGCAGCTTATCTCGATCCATATGGAATAGAGCCGGCTGCATCGTTCGCGGCTGAATCTTTGATCAAAATAAAATCGCGTGTCCTGATGGCTGTTCGATGCGATAGTTATCAACTCCATAAGATCCTCGGGCCGGGCGGTGCGAATCCCAGGCTGCTCGGCCGATCGCCATTTGGCGCGATCAGAATTCTCCAGGGTCATACGCAAATCGGTCAATTCATATTCACTCCGCGCGGCGACTTGTGTAGTCACCGGATCATCGCCTCGCGAAAAGAAATAGAGACACGCAACCCGATTCTCTCGGCACCAGTCATTAATCCGAAGATTGAATTCGGTGGTAAGCTGATCGCCCAGGACTTTCGCCACGGGAAATCCAAAAAACTTTGTGTCCCAATCAAGCAGTTCGCAGGGCGGGTCGGAAATCATGGCAAGCCTGCACTAATCTCGGTGGGGTCAGAATTCATCATGCGAGGCTCAGGCAGTCCGACCGAATGACGAACGGTGTACGCTGGCCGTTCCATCGAACGCACATGCATGCGCGCCAGGTATTCGCCAATGATGCCCAGGGCAAACATCTGCGCTCCGGAAAAGATGGCGATGATCGACGCGAGGAATGCAAATCCGGCGACATGCTCGCCCGAAAATATGTAACGCCCCAGCACATACGCCAGCACCGCCATGCCAAACACGGCGAAAGAGAAACCGAGCAATCCCGCCAATTGCAGCGGCATAATGCTGAAGCCGGTCATCATGTTCAGCGCGTGGGTGATGAGCTTGCGGACGGTGTAATTCGATCGGCCTATCTGCCGAGGCTCGTGATGGACGGTGATAGCTGAAAACTTGGTTGTTCCCCAGGTCAGAAGCACATCAATCGAAACGTAGGGACTCTTGTAATCCAGAAACGCGCGTCGGATTTCGGTGCGAAAGGCACGAAACGCGCTGACGCGCCTCGCGGTCGATGCGCCCATAGCGCCCTGCAGAACCATTTTGGTGATCTGCGAAGCCAGGTCGCGCAACAGGCCATGCTGCTCGCTTTCGGGGGTGCCGTAGACGACGTCATTCCCCGCTGCCAAAACTTCCAGAAGCTTGGGAATCTCCTCGGGAGGGTTCTGCAGATCGTCGTCGATGGTGACGGCCGTCGTATATGAGGCTGCGCGAATTGCGCAGAGCAGCGCATTATGCTGGCCATGATTGCGCATGAGATCGATGCCGCGCACCCAGGAATTGCGGGCGCAAAGTTGCCCAATCACTTCCCAGCTTTTATCCAGGCTGCCATCGTTGACGAGGATCAACTCGTACGGCTGGTCGGTAGCTTCAAGCACTGGCTCCAACCGCTCGACGAGCAGCGGCAGGCTCTCCTGGCTGTTGTAAACCGGGACGATGACGGACAAACCAGGCGACAAATTGGAATCGGCAGTAGTCATGCGGAGAAGGGCCGCATCTTAATGCGTGCGAATCACGATGGCAAAAGCTGGCTCAATCGGAGAACGTATGTTCCTGGACCTGGCCATTCAGCAGCGCATTGAGAATGGTCTGAGGATCAGTGTTCTGCGGGCCAATGCACCCGGCCAGCTCAGCGCCAATGCGGTAAATGCCGGCCTCAAGCTCGCGAGAGTAGCGCACGGTATAGACTAAAAGTGCAACTGTTTTGACCCGCACCTTCAACAGGAATTGCTCGCCCGGGGGAAAGCTTCGAGTGGAAAGGATGCCGATTCCGTTAGCCGAGCAATCGACCAGGCGCGCCTTGCGGAACTTTCCGGAAGCCAGCGTCCCGCAGGGCATGATGACCACTTCGCAGGAGGCGCGCCGGTCCCGGCGTTTGTCGGACTCGACAGCTGTGGTCGAACCGCTTTCGGCCGATAAGTGCGAGCTTGTTTGTATGTCGATGTTTTCCACTAACACTTAGGTCGTCCAATAGGGCATTCCCGTTAAGGGAATCGGCGGAAGATCGTCCGTTTAAATGGACCGTTGGATTCCGTTTATGACGCCTTTGCAATGTGACGTGGACGCACTAGGCTCTGCAGATTCAGATGATGGAGGAGATAATCCGATGACCGATCCCCGAATCGAAAAACTAGCGGACGTGGTGGTCAATTACTCCTGTGCAGTCAAGGCTGGCGACAACCTGCTGCTGGAAGCGATCGACGTTCCCCATTCATTTACCAAGGCAGTCGTGCAGCGCGTGTTCAAGGCCGGGGGCAGGCCGCTGGTGCTCCTGAAGAGCAACGAAGTCATGCGCGCCTTGATGATGTCGGGGACGCGCGAGCAGTGGGAAACGATTGCTGCCGTCGAACGCGCGCAGATGGAGAAGATGCAGTGTTATATCGGTGCCCGGGGGAATGCGAACGTCTCGGAATTATCGGATGTTCCTTCCGACAAACAGCGCATCTACGAAGAGACCGTCTTCGACAAAGTCCATCGCGAGATTCGCGTCCCCAAGACCCGATGGGTCGTGCTCCGATGGCCCAGCCCCTCGATGGCGCAGATGGCCGAGGTGAGCACCGAAGCTTTTGAAGAGTTCTTCTTCAATGTCTGCACCCTGGACTACGGAAAGATGAGCAAGGCGATGCAGCCGCTCAAAAGGCTGATGGAGCGGACGGATAAGGTTCGCCTCAAGGGGCCGCGCGATACCGACCTGACATTCAGCATCAAGGGGATGCCGGCGATTGCCTGCGATGGCCGGGTCAATATTCCCGACGGCGAAGTCTTCACCGCCCCCGTGCGCGACAGCGTCAATGGCGTGATCCGCTACAACTCTCCAACCATTTACCGCGGCGTGACGCACAACGATGTCTGCTTCACTTTCAAAAATGGCAAAATCGTCGAAGCCACCAGCACCGCCACGCAGAAGCTCCACGAAGTGCTCGACAGCGACGAAGGCTCCCGTTACATCGGCGAATTCGCCATCGGCTTCAATCCGTACTGCACCAAGCCGATGAAGGACATCCTGTTTGACGAGAAGATCGCCGGCAGCATCCACTTCACGCCCGGCAATTGCTACGAAGATGCCAACAACGGCAACAAGAGCAGCATTCACTGGGACATCGTGATGCTCCAGACGCCTGAAGTCGGCGGGGGAGAAATCTGGTTCGACAACCGCCTGATTCGCAAAGACGGCCGCTTTGTCGATCCGGATCTTCTGGCGCTTAATCCGGAAAATCTGAAATAGGATTTGCTCGACGCAGGTGTTACTGAGGATTCGCAGGCACAGGCTGCGTGGCTGGCGGCTGCGCGGAACGCTCGAGGGTATCCTGCGTGGTTGGCGCGAGCGGAGCTTCGTTCTGCACGACGAGAACCAGATACAGCGCGTCCGCTGGCATCGTGGTCGGTGCGGGACGGCTATCAGCCATCAAAAAAGCTTCTGTCGTCGGGCGAGTAGCCAGCGCGGAGGCTTCGCCACGGAAATAGCGAACTCCCTCTACAAAGTTAACGCCATTTCCCTGCTGGATAGGCTGCGCCGCAGCAGATGGCTGAGACTGCGCCGGTTCTGTGGACGGTCTAGCGACTGCCGCGACTTGTTGCTGGGCAGCAAAGTTCATCCTTCCAAGAGCTACGCCTTGCCTCAGAGTGGGCTCGGTTGCCGCTTGCGTCGGTAAAGCGGCTTTCGCCATGCCGTCCTGCATGCGATATCGATATGCCTGCGAGACATTTTCGAGCTGAACCTGTTGATATTGGCTCTGGCCCGCCTGGCTCTTGCCGGTGAGCGTGTCGCTCAGCTCGACGAGTTGAACGCGCGAAAGACGCCGGGCGACATAAACGTTGTTGACCGAAAGTGCCCTCGCCTTCTTCGCGAGCTGCTGGTCAAGACTCTGCCGGATTTGCGGCGCATTCACTTCGGCCTGACTAGCTAAAGCGGATGCCTCCTGGGTGGTTGGCTGAGTCGTCAGTTGAACACCGCGCCGATTGATCTGTGCTTGCTCGGGAGCAGGCTGAATGGCGCCGCCTGATGCATTGGATCCAAGGATCCGCTGCCAGGGCGAAACCGCCTCCGCCACGTCCTTGTTGCTTTGCGCCATCGTCAAATTCAACGTCACCGGCACCTGCTGCGGGGCGGCACTCCAGGAAATGCTATTCGCATCGAGATAGGCGACGACCTGCTTTTGAAGCTCCTGCGGATCGTTGCTGCGGACGACCATCACCAGCGCGTCTTTTGGATTCTCTGCATTGGAAGGCGTCGCGGTGTTGGCGCCGGACGTTTCGTAAAGAAGCGATTGCACCTGCGGATTCTGGTAAGCATCAAGTGCAAGCTCACCAACCTCCGAACTTGGATCAGCCGCGGTCACGCCGAGTCCGGGCACGATCGCAGCGTCCCTTGGCGGCTGTCCTCCAGCCAAACTGCTGTTCGGGCTCCGATCGTACAAATCCTCTTCATCCTCGGCCGACGTCGGCTGCGCGTCATACAAGCCGGCGCCTGGCGCCGCAGAATTCTGCGCCACCCGAAGGGGCGGTCTGCTCTTCGGCAACACGAAGTACACGACCGTACCCAGCCCAACCGTCAGCAGAACCACCGCCGCCGCCATCATGAATTGCGGCCACCGATTCAGCGGCCCAGACCTGGGGCGCTGCTCCGTGATTCCATCGAGCAGCACCGAGCGCTCGAGCTGGCTGTTGAAGATCTCACACAATTCCGGTGGGGCCGACTCGCGCGGCAGCCCGCGCAGCAACTGGCGCGTCTGGCGCAATTGATCGAGCACCCGCCGGTAGTTGGGGTTCTGCTCCAGCAGCTTCTCAATCTCGGCGCGGTCCGACCCGTCCAAGTCTCCGTCGATGTACGCCGCCAGCTTCGCTTCTGTATTTTCCTGAATATCGGACATGGTTTTTCGCAACGCAGGCTCCGGTTCTCATCGAAGGATTCCGGCCCTCCGACTTTCCCCAGCAGCGCTACGCATCAAGTGTCATTTCAAATAGTTCCTCAGTTCGTCCCGAAGCGCAAGCCGCGCCCGGAACAGCCGGCTCTTAAGCGTTCCCAGCGGCAGGCCCAGCACGTCGGCCATCTGCTGATAATCGAATCCTTCGATGTCGCGCATGACCAGCACCGCGCGATATTCAGCGTCGAGCCGGCCCAGCGCCGCCAGCACCGCCTGGTCGCGCTCGCGCCGCTCGAGGCGCTGCGGCGGCGTTTCCGATTGCTCGCGCGACATGCGATCGAGCAGGGCGGAGGCCTGATCTTCGCCGTTGCGGCCTTTGGCGCCGCCGGTGTCCAGCGAGAAGGTCCGTTGCTTCTGGACCTTCCGCAACTGGCTGATCGCGAGGTTCACGCCGATGCGGAAGAGCCAGGTGTAGGGCGACGAATCGCCGCGGAAACCTGCGATACCCGACAGGCCTCGCGTGAAGGTTTCCTGCGCCAGTTCGCGCGCTTCCTCGCGATCGCCGACCAGACGCAGCATCGCGTTGTACAGGCGATCCTGGTAGAGCAGAACGATCTGGCCGTAAGCACCGCGATCGCCGCGCTGGGCGCGCTGAATCAAGGCCACATCAGGCCGCGCTCCGCGCCCCGATTCATCGGGCGTCAAGCCGGCGTCGTGTTGAGTTCCGCTCAGGCTGGACATTGCTTTGGACGCCAAAAGGAGAGGAGAGTTCCCAAAATTCCATTCATTGCGACAATCGAACGCTTCAAAAGCATGACCGTCTGAAACGCCTTCAATGAATCCCCGCGCCGCCAGATCATCCATGATCAGGCATCGTTGAGCTACTATGCCATGAGGAATAGAGATCGTCAACGTTATCGGACGATGAGGGAGGCACCATTTTTCCAACGATCTCTGCATTCAAGAACGCTAAATGCGGCCATGGCGCTCGGTGTGCGCTGAGAAACTTCTTTTCTGGACCGGTTCGCCTTTTGGCAGCAGGGCTTCTGGACATCCCCATCTCGCTCACTATACTTCTTACCCCTTGCCTGGCCGCGGTGCGGCGGGCTTATGCTTGAAGCTTGCTAGGAGAGATTGACCCGTGGCCCATTCGCTTTCCGCCAAGAAACGCATCCGCCAGAACATCAAGAATCGCGCGCGCAACCGCGCCCGCAAAGTCCAGGTCAAGGATCAGATCAAGGGCTTCACCGCCGCTCTGACCGGCGGCGACTTTGCCAAGGCTGAGACGGAGCTGCGCCAGGTGGCGCGCCGCCTGGACAAGGTCGCGACCAAGGGCACAATCCATAAAAACACGGCCGCCCGCAAGCGCAGCCGGCTGGCCCGCCGGCTCAATGCGGCCCGCGCGGCCAAGGCGGGAGCAGGTACCACCGCCGCGAAGGCCTGATCGCGGCTCGACATCGCCGACTTATATCGTTCGCTTTTCAACTCGGCATCCGGCGCCAGCATTCCGATTTCGCCCGTTAACTCAGGCGGCGGCATGCCGTGCCTGATGCCGATCTTGTTTATAGAACTTGTAGACGCTCTTAACTTTGCCCCGCAGTCGCCAGGAGAAAAGCCATGGCTGAAACGAACGTGATGGAACAACTTGTGTCGCTGTGCAAGCGCCGCGGCTTCATCTATCCGGCCAGCGAAATCTATGGCGGACTCAATGGCTTCTGGGACTACGGCCCGCTGGGCGTATTGCTGAAGAACAACATTCGCGACTGGTGGTGGCGCAACATGGTCATCACGCCGCCCATCGGCCCGGATGGCCACCCGGTTGATATCGTCGGGCTGGATTCGTCGATTATTCAGAACCCGAAAACATGGGTGGCTTCTGGCCATGCAGGGGGGTTTAGCGATCCTATGGTTGATGATCGCGAGTCCAAAAATCGATACCGCGCTGATCATGTTTGGGTACGCGAGGCAGAAGGAATTGAAAAGAAGCGTGTGTACGTCGCGATAAAGGCGACGTCGGAGGCGCACGCGGCTGACGCTTGGCAACAGTTTAAAGACAAGGGGAAGTTGCCCCAGGAATTCCGAACTAAACTGAGTTTTGAAGTTCGCAAACATTTGGAAGGTGCCGTCGCTTACCGCGATGTTCCATTCACACAACTGACCGTCGAGGAGCAGGCGCAAGTGATCGGACCAGATGTTCAGGTCCCGGGCACTCTCACTGAACCCAGGCAGTTCAACTTGATGCTCAAAACGCAGATCGGGGCTGTTGACCCTATCGAAGCTTATCTCCGCCCCGAAACGGCCCAAGGGATCTTCCTCAATTTCAAGAACGTCATCGACACCACGCGCGTCAAGGTGCCCTTCGGCGTGGCGCAGATCGGCAAGAGTTTTCGCAATGAAGTGACGCCGAGGAACTTCATCTTCCGTTCGCGCGAATTCGAGCAGATGGAGATGGAATGGTTCTGCCATCCCGATGAAGCGCGGATGTGGTACGACTTCTGGAAGCAGCAGCGCATGGATTGGTGGAAATCGCTGGGCGTTTCCGATGCAAAGCTGCGATTCCGCGATCATGCCCAGGACGAGCTGTCGCATTATTCGAAGATGACGGTGGATATCGAATATCAGTATCCGTTTACCGCGCCCGACTTTGGCGAGTTGGAAGGCATCGCACACCGCGGCGAATTTGATTTGACGCAGCATCAGCAACATTCCGGCCAGAAGCTCGACTACTTCGATCAGGACCTGCAACTGAAATTGAAGGAGCAGGGCGTTAGTCCGGAGGAAATCAAAGCCAAGAGCCGCTATGTGCCCAATGTGATCGAGCCAGCCAGCGGGTTGACGCGCGCGGTGCTGGTCGTGCTGTGCGAGGCGTATCGGCGCGATCCGAATCGGCAGGGCACCGAAGAGCTGCTTTCGATCAAGCCGCAGTTTGCGCCGATCAAGTGTGGCATCTTTCCGCTGGTCAATAAGGAAGGCATGCCGGAAGTCGCGGAGAAACTCTACCTGGATTTGCGGCAGAAGATCACCTGCGAATATGACCCCAAGCAGGCCATTGGCCGGCGATATGCCCGCATGGATGAAATCGGGACGCCTTATTGTGTGACGATCGACGGGCAGACCAAGGAAGACCAGACGGTCACGGTCCGCGAGCGCGATTCGATGCAGCAGGAACGCGTCGCGCTGGATCAAGTGAAGGCGTATCTGCTTGAAAAACTGGGAATGTAAGGGATACCAACTTTGCCCGCGCAGCTCGACATTCTCGCCCTGGAGCCGTTTTACGGCGGCGAACGTCGCGTGATGCTGGAGACGCTGATTCGCTGCAGCCGGCACCGCTGGACGCTGCTGAAGCTGCCGCCGCGCCGGATCGAGCGGCGCCTGGCGGCGGCGGCAAACTGGTTTGCCGAGCAGTTGTCGCGCCACTGGGCGGGGCGAGTCGATGTCCTGTTTGTCAGCGAGGCAATCAATCTTGCGCATCTGCTGCAATTGGTTCCGACACTCGCGAGGCACCCTTCTGTAGTGTATTTCCATGAAAACCAGCTACCCGATCCGCCGCAGGCGCGGCTCGGGCCTTATGACCTGGTGAATCTCAACTCGGCGGTTGCCGCCACGCAGATCTGGTTCAATTCGCTGTTTCATCTCAAACGGTTTCTGGCCCTGGCAACAAAGCTGGTCGAGATGCACCCGGAAATCTCGGGACGCAGCCCGATGGGACAGGTTGCGGCCAAAGCGCATGTCGTCTCTCCGCCGCTCGATTTGAATCTGATCGATCACGTAAAGGGTAAGCCCAATCTGCCGGCTCGCGATTCGCGGGCAATTTTTGTGGAAACGCGGGCAGGGGACTTGGGTCTGTTGAATGCCGCCCTGTCCGATCTTTCCGGGCGCGGCGAACAGTTCCGATTGATCACCGTCGGCCCGGTGGAAACACTTTCTGATCGCTGGCCACGGCGCACGATCAGTGAGCGTGACGATGTCGGACAAGTGGCTGGCATGCTGGAGGCCGGAGTTCTGACCTGCATTAAACCATCCGCCGTTTCCGATTACATGGCCGTTCGCGCCCTGATGACCGGCTGCTGGCCGGCGCTTCCGGACGTTGGCGTTTATCGGGAGCTGATCCCCGAGCCGCTGCATTTGTCTTGTCTTTATCCGCCCGAGCCGGCGGCCTTGGCGGATGTGCTGCAGATGGCGGTGGCATCGGTGCCCTCCTGGGAGCCGCCGGATTATCGACAGCGGTTTGGCCATTTCGATGCGATCCGCGCATCGAAAGTTCTGGATGATCGGCTCGAGCAGATCGCCGTCGCCGGAGTTGATGCGAGCAAGCTGCCTCCAGATCCGTCCTCCAAGGGCAAAAGCAGGCGATAATTTCAATTCGGTTATGCAGTCTCCGGTCCCGACCTGAGCGAGCGAGTCCAAAAGACCCCGAAAACACCGGGAAAACCGCAATAAATGCCGTTTTGAATCCAATTTCCAACTCCCCTGCTACGTCCGATAATCCATGTTATGTTAAGCTCCATGTCGAGGCAGCAAACGGGGCAAAGTTGTCGAACGCGTGTCATCAAGATACTGTGAAGCTCATCCTCTCGGCCGATTTTTTCAGGACGTTCATGTCAATCAGTGGGCTTCCCGTTTCACAAGACGATTCGCGCGAGGCGACGGATTCTCGTGGGCCTCGATGGCTGCCGGCCCTGGTGGCGGCGCTTGTGTCGGTCGTCATTTACGGCGTGACGATCCGCGGCACGTTTGTCCTGGATGACGAGGCATTCGCCCGCGACGACGTTCGGCTCCTGAGCCCGCGCGCGTCGCTGTCGCTCTGGACTTCGCAGTACGTTCCGCATGCCCTGGACCACACGTGGCGGCCGTTGCTGTCGTTGAGCTATGCCATCCATCACTGGACCACCGGCAAAAATCCAATGCCATTTCACGCGGCAAACATCCTGCTGTTCGCGGCGACGGCGGCCGGCGTGGCGGAATTCGCCAGGCGTCTTGTCGGACTGCGAGCGGCCTGGGTGACGGGCCTGCTTTTCGCGGCGCTGCCGGCCCACGTCGAGGCGGTTGCGCTGGTTGTCGGACGCGCTGAAACCGAATGCGCCCTGGCGATGCTTTGCGGGCTGTGCCTGTTTCTCAAGCAGCCGTTGACCGGCGGCCGGATCGTCGGGATTTTGGCCTGTTATCTGACAGCGCTGTTGACCAAGGAACACGGGCTGCTGTTTCCGATTTTTCTCCTGGCATTGTGGCCGGTCTGGCGACAGCGGGCGCGAGAAATCGGACTTCGGCAAAAACGTCAACTCCAATGGCTGGCGGCGGGGGTTTTCTGGGTGATGGCGGTTTACGGCATCTGCCGCGAGGAAATGATCGGGTTCCCATGGAACCTCAACAAAATGTACTGGACGTACAACCCGATCATCCGAAGCACGGGATGGGATCGCGTCCTGATGCCGGTGGCGCTTTTCGGCCGCTATCTGGTATTGCTCGTCTTTCCCGCAAAGCTCTCGCCTGATTATGGGACGTTGGCGATCGGATGGCAGGTCCACGCGAGCGATCCGCATCTTTACCTGGGAGTTGCCGGCATCCTGATCTGGATCGTCCTGCTGGCGATCGGCGCGCACCGACGCAATTGGCGGATGCTCTTCTGCCTCGTCGGGTTCGCGGCAAGCCTGCTGCTGGTGCTCAATGTGTTCATCATCAACGCGGGAGCGATTTTTGGAGAACGGCTTGCGTTTGTGCCGTCCATCTTCTTCGTGATCCTTGTCGCAATGGGCCTGGCCCGGCTGCCGATCCGCGCGCTGGCGCCGATCATTGGCGTGCTGGTGGTTGCGGGCGGAGTCCGATCCTTCGCCTATGCCCGGCAATGGAACGATCCATTGACGTTTCTCGACCGCGCGTCCGAAGCCCAGCCGAAATCGTGGGTGTTGTACGATTTCCGATACGAGCAATATAAATTGCATGGCGACTGGAAGGGGGCGCGACGGGTTGCGGAAGAGGCGATTGCCGCCCTGCCGCAAATTCCTACTCCGTACGTTCGCGAGGTCGAAGCCTGCGCGAAGCTCCATGATTTCCCGGCCGCCCGCAGGGCAATGGCACAGGGAAAGGCGATTGTGCCGCCCAGCGAGTTTCCGTGGAGCACGATGGAGCAGATGATTCAGGATGCCCAGGCGAAAGCCGGCGCGATGACACGGCCGGATCGGCCTTGAGGCGCAACATGAAAAATGATTTGCCAAATTTCGCTTCGGGTTTTCATCGCAAAGTCTTTGCGATATTGCTGGGGACGTTTGCATTATATTGGTGCCCACATTCATCCGCCCGTGCCGATGCGATTGAAAATTTCCGCGCCCAATATCCCGCTGCCGAGGCGCGGCTCCGGCAGGCCTACAGCCAGGTGCAGTTGACCGGCCGGCATCTGCGTTATGCCCGGCCCGGCGTGGTTGCGGGCAACGTTTTGATCCAGGATTCCCGCCAGGGCGATGCGATTCTCGAAGTTGCCACCACCGTCCTCGAAGCCGGCAGCAGCACGTTGCCGGGCACCGTCAGCGTCTTTGGCGGAAACGCGGGCGACTGGTTTAACCTCCTCAAGAAACCAAATACTTCGAAGTACCGGCTCGTCTCTCAACGACCCAATAAGCTGCTGGAGAAGAATTTGCCGATCAGCATGCCGGGCCTGGTGAGCGCCTACTGCACCGCGACCGGCGGGCCGGTGCTGCATTACCTCAGCGATCCGCAAAGTCAGATCATCTCTGTTGCTCCCTTCCAACTCGATGGGCGCGATCTGATCGAAGTCGTCATTGAGCAGCGTCTTCGCGGCAGCAAGTTTCAGCGGCATCTTTATTTCGAGCCGCAATCCTGGGCGCTGGGCGGCTGGACAGAAGATCTGGGCAAATACATCGCGCAGGGGCGCGTCGAATATGAGCCAGCTAGTGATCCGCCCAGGATTCGCGCGATCTATGAATGGATCGAACTCCCCCGCCGGCCCGAGGTGAAAAATTCGGAAAACGAATGGGATTTTACATCCGTTACGTTCGGCCCTCAGCCGGCGGCCAGGTTCACCGTCGCGGGCTATGCTGTCGAAAATCCAAAACCTAAACCCGCCTTGATCGACACGAGCAATGTGTCGCATTGGAGCATCGCGCTGATTGTGGCGATTTTCGTGCTGGCGCTGCTGGTGACGGTGCGCAAGATCTCCGCCGCCCGGCGCGGGACCGGCTCGCAGCTCTCGAAAAAATGATTGACAATCGTTAGGCCGAAAGATCGATGTGGGGCGGCTCGCCCTCTTCGTCGCCCTGCTTCTGCTGCTCGCGCTTTTTCTGTTCCTGCCGTTGGCGTTCTTCTTCGCCGACTTCAGGAACGGCGTCGGAGCTTTCCACCTGGTGCTCGAAACGGTCGTCCTGGGCGGCAACGTCCTTCTCGAGCACCTGCGACCGGCGAACCTGCCGCTCCTTCTCGATTCCCGCCTCGCGCTGGGAATGGATGCTCTGCAGGATCGCACCGGCAATTGGGTTGAGTTCCGACATGGGCAAATCCCATCCGCGGCAATCCCCATCCATATATATCGGCACAATCCGCGCATCACATTGCGTCCCATATTTCGCGCAAAATTCTTATCCGAGC
>JANWHF010000264.1 GCA_025450555.1 Tepidisphaeraceae bacterium
CAGTCCTATGAAGAGCTGATCGTCTTCAAGGACCAGACAGCCTTCCAGAAATTCCAAGACAACCGTCTGTCGTTTGGCGCTGATGCCTCTGCCGTTGCACTCAAGGCCGGCGCGGCCGTCGCCGCACAGTTCCGCAACGGCGTGGAAGTGTTTATCCATAATCAGGGTGGTCTGATGGCTGATGCCTCGATCAATGGGCAGAACATCAGCTTCCATGCGACTCGCGACGTTGATACCGGCAACAACGATTAATTGGCTCAGGCCAACTCGATCGTGCAGCGATTGACGGGAAGATTTGCATGGGGCGCCCAATGGGCGCCCCATTCGCTTTGAAGCTTAAATGATCTCGCGGGGTTGTTCAGGCTTGGAACGAGATTCTTCGGTGTGTAGCATGGCTGCCGTCGGCATAGAAAGCTGCATCCCCATCAACATGGAGTTCAATGCCTAAATTGCTGCGTCTCACACCGCTCGCCGATTATCAGGCGAAATGCCGGCCGCTCCTCGAGCGTCTTGAAAATCGCCATCTGTTAAGCGCTGGCCCTCGATTGGCGGGCATCGAATTATTAGGTAACGCAGACGCATGTACCGGCGTCGTGCTAACCTTTGACCGCAGTCTCGATCCTGCCCACGCCACCGATGCGCGAGCGTACGTCGTGGGGCGAACGCCTCCCTCTCCGGGAGACAGCGGCAGTAGTTTGCTGGGGGACATCTTTGGCTTTGCGAAGCGCGTCAATCCGATTAAGCACGGGAAAGTGCAATTCGCCAGCGCAACGTACGACGACGCGAGCCATTCTGTCACGCTTGTGCCTGTTTCAGCTTTCAAAGAGTGGAAATATTTCCGGATTCTTCGCGTGCGCGGCAGCGGACCTTATGCACTGTCTGATGCGGTCGGGAATCCATTTGACGGTAATGGCGACGGAACGGGCGGCGATGACCTGGTCGTGAATTGGCGTACACGGCGCGGGAAGCAGATTCATTACGTCGATTCCGACGGCGATAAAGTCACCATCGGCTTGCGCGGGCCAGGCGTCATGTTTGTGACGCAGCAACCACACGGAAGCCCCATTCCTCTGATCTTTATCGAGCATACCAAAGCTAAATCGGTGCTTTCCGGAACCGTGATTGCAGGCAAGAACGGTAATGGCATAGCGAAGATCGCTGAGTTGTCAGGATTCGCCGGCCCCTCGGACACGATCCTGACCAACAGCCAGTTCGATGTGGATAAAGTTTTGCCTTGATGCCCTGCGCGGTCACCGCTGGCAATCATTTTGGAGAACCTGCATGACTCGCGACAACTTACCTCCCGACAGTCCTCAAGAAGCCGCGGACGATGTGGGTTATGGATGCGCGGTCTGGTGGACGATTGTCATCATCATCATTTTGCTGATTATCGCCTGGTGGGCGTTTGTTCCGTGGATGGGCGGCGGCTACTTTGTGCATAAGCCGGCCCCCAACACGGCTTCGACACCGACCAACGTTCAGACTGCTCCACAATCCGGCCCCGGCGAAACGGGAGCCGGAAACATCGGTGGATTAACTCATCCGCCGGCAGCCACGGAACCGGCAAGCCAGCCGACGACGCAAACAACCGCGCCGTAAAAACTGAATGGGCGACCAAACGTGTCTACTTTGGCGCCTCAGGCTTCACGAATAAAGGTTGTCCCGCGGCAATCGGATGGCCAACCGCCAGCCCGGCATCGAGAAGCTGTTGGATCGTTTTTCCAGTCGGATCGCAACCCAGTTGCCGAAGTCCCGCTTCAGCCTTTTCAGGCATGAGGGGAAGCAGCCCAACCAATGTCGCGTAGATTGCCTGCGCGGCGACATGCAGCACCGTGTCGAGCCTCGAGGCTTGCTGCGGATCTTTAGCCAGCTTGAATGGCGCGGTTGCATCAATGAATCCATTGGCAGCGCGCGCCAATTCGACTGGAAGCAACGCACATTGCTGAAGCTCACAGTTCGCATACGCGTGGGCCAGCTTCGGGCCAAGTCCCCGGATCTGTGAAAGGACATTTCGATCCAGGTCTTCCATCGCTCCGAGCGCCGGCAGCGAGCCGCGATACTTGGAGACCATGTTGAGCATGCGGTTTAGGCAATTGCCAACGACGTTCGCCAGCTCATTGAGAGACTTATTGAAGTCGGCTTCGGTCCAGTCCAAGTCATGGCCAAAGGGCGCAGCGCGCAACAGGTAATAGCGCAGCGAATCGATGCCATATCGAGCGGCAAGCTCGCGGATCTTCTCCAGGCCGATGAAATTCCCCATCGACTTGCTCATCTTCCGGCCATCAGCAGTCCACCAGCCGTGCGCGAAAATCCGGCGGGGCAAGGGCAGCCCGAGACTCATGAGCATCGCGGGCCAATAGACTGCATGGAACCAGAGGATTTCCTTGCCGATCAGGTGAAGGTTCACCGGCCAATATTTGTCGAACAGCGACTGATCGTTGGACCCGTATCCTAGTGCTGTGATGTAATTGCTCAGCGCGTCGATCCAGACGTAAACCACGTGCTTGGGATCGTTGGGCATCGGAATGCCCCACTTCAAACTTGCCCGGCTGATCGAAAGATCCTCCACGCCCTGTTCGAGCTTGCTGATCACTTCATTGCGCCGCGTTGCCGGCAGAACAAAATCATCATGCTCGCGGATGTATTTCAAAACCGCGGGAGCATACTTTGATAGTCGGAAGAAGTAGCTGCCTTCTTTGTAGCGCACCAATGGCCGGCCGCTGATGGCCGACTTGTATTGCTGATCTTTGGCGGCGGTCTCAGTGACAAATTCTTCCTGCCCTTCGTCATACCAGCCTTCGTAACTGCCCAGATAGATGTCACCCGAGGCAAGCAGCTTTTCGACGATCTTCTGCACGCCGATCTTGTGGCGCGGCTGAGTGGTGCGGATGAAGTCATCGTTGGAGATTTTCAGTTCTTTCCAGACTTCCTGGAAAACCGCGACCACACGATCCACCAACACCGTCGGCTCTATTCCCTGTTCGACCGCGGTCTTGACCATCTTGATTCCATGCTCGTCGGTGCCGGTCAGGAAAAAAGTGTCGTCGCCGGCCAGGCGGTGATAGCGCGCGATCGTGTCGGCCGCCATCGTCGTGTAGACATGCCCGACATGCGGCTCGGCATTGGGATAGTAAATCGGCGTCGTGAGATAAAAGCGATCGGTCATTGAAGTATCCAAATAGAAGAGCCATCGTTCAAAGCTAACGCGCGAAATTCGATAAGGGGACGGCACCCGCCGGTCCTCGAGACCGGGCGTGCTCCCCTACCGCATCCGCATCATTCGCTTTGGGCGATGGCTCATTGGCGTCATTATTGGCTGATGCGCATCCTTCTTCAACTACCGCTGATAGATCGGGAGCAGGTGGTAGGACACCGTCAGCGACAGCAATGCCATCGAAGTGGTGTAAGCGCGGCCCGGCCCCTCATCGCTGGCGGGCCATCCGCCGTCGGTCTGCTGAAGCTTGAGCAGGCGGGCAAGGTTTGGGTAAGCGACGCGGCTCCAGGCTGCGCCGCCAAGCTGCCAGGCAGCTTGCGTGGTGTAATAAGTGACGTAATAAAGATTGGGCGCTTTCTCTGTGACGCGATTGCTTTCAAGAAAGGCCGCGCCCAGATCGGTTTCGCGCCGACGAGCAAAATTCGTGGATGGATCATCCAGTGCATGCAGGCAGAGGACCGCCACGGCTGTTGCACCGGCTGACGCCTTTCCTCCGGGCTGGAAAGCAAAACCTCTGCTTTTACTATCAAAGCACTTTAAGACGAATTCGCCCGCGCGCCGGACGGCATCGGCAGGCACGCGCAGCCCCGCCTCCTGGCAGCCGCGCAGTGCCAAGGCATTCCACCCCGAAAATGACAGGTCGCTGTCGGTGGCATTCGCCGTGTAGCGCCAGCCCCCTTCGAATTGCGCGGCCTTTTTCACGGACTGCGCCTTGAGAATTAACGGCACCGAGCGTGACAGAACGCCGGCGATCTTGCGTCGGTAGTCCTCATTTTCTTCCACGCCGTACGCTTGCGACAAGGCGAGCGTAACGATGCCCTGCGCGTACATCGGCTTGTCTTCGTGGTCTGGATCGAACGAGCCATTGCGCTCTGCGGAAGAAACCAGATAGTCAATCGCTGCTCGAATGATAGCGCCATGGCGGCCGACATCGGCGGTTTGTCCTGCCGACAGAAAGCTCATCAATGCAAGTCCCGTGATCGCCGGTTTCTGCTTTGGTCCAAAAGAGCCGTCGGGATTCTGCTGTGTCGCGAGAAAATCCAGCCCGCGCGTGATAGCGGCGTCTTGCCCGGAGGGCGCCGCGTCATCGGCGTAGGCGCGCATCGTGCAGCAAACCAAAGCGATCATCACGACACACGTGAGTTGGCGAAATCCTGATTTATTCCCGCCCCCGGTATTCCGGGGGAGGGAGACAGAGCCGCCCACCGATCGTGTCATGCGGACTTGGAGCGCGGATGCCATCATTGCGTCTTCCCCGGCTGCTGCTGAGCTTTTTCAATTGCCTCGAAATAGAGACGCAGCGATTCTTCGTAACCGGGCGGATCGGGATTGGAGAACGGGCCGCTCAAGGCATCGGCCTGTCCGACGTGCAATCCTCCCCACTGCCGAGATGCGGTGAAATTGGCCGGTGACGGCGCCTTCACGGTCGGCGTTTGCTGGACGGTCGGCGCGGGCGGCCCGTAGACCGACTGCATCGAGGGAATCAATGCCATGCGCACAGCAGCGGCACGGTGAATCGACCGGTCCCATGCCCGCGACAATGCGACCGTTACATTCGACTGGTGGGCAACAGCCGTCTTCACA
The DNA here is from genome assembly GCA_025450555.1 of Tepidisphaeraceae bacterium. Taxonomy (GTDB): domain Bacteria; phylum Planctomycetota; class Phycisphaerae; order Tepidisphaerales; family Tepidisphaeraceae; genus JANWHF01. Next base: position 4,799 of record JANWHF010000264.1, read on the forward strand.
TCAGCCGGAACCTGCGAGAGCGAATCGGCGGCGGCGCTGGCGTACCAGCGTGCGGCCGTCAGCGGATCGCGCTGCATGACGTGGTCCTGGGCAACAGCAAGCTCGCGCTGGGCAGCTTCGATCGCCTGCCGAACGTCGCTGGCGGCGCGATCCACTGCCGCCACGTCCGCCCGCCCACTGGCTTGCTCCAGCGAACGCAACGCGGGAAGCATCAACTGCCGGATCACTTCTCGAGCCCCCGCATCATCAGGAACAAATGGATCGAGGCGATCAGTTATGACCGTCCCCGATTCCACCGAAAGCGGAGCCAACGCGCGTTCGACACGTGCACCGGCCTCCTTTGCATCCTGCTTTGCCTGGTCAGCTGCGCGTTGTGCGATGGGTTGATCTTCACCCGGCAAAGAATCGATCCCTCTCTCTGCCGCCGCGGCGCGAGACTCGGCGTCACGCTTGGCTGCGACCGCGCTCTGCAAGGCGGCCAGCGCCTGTGGCATCGCCGACAGGTCTTCCTGCGTCGTCACGATCGCCTCCACTGCTTTCTCGCGCCAATCGGTGTCGTCTTCCGACGGGCGGGTCTCAGCCGGCTGGACCGATTCAGGGTCCTGACTGCTCTGCACTCTCGCAATCGCGTCGGCAACAGATCTCTGACGATCCGCCAGGCTCTGGGCCTGACCGCTGGTGGAAAGCGCCTGGTTTTCAAGCTCCTCCTGGTCATCCCCAAGATGGTCGACGCTTTCCGCTGCGGCCATCGAACGCGCGATCGCCTGACCGGCGTGCTGAATGCGATCGATGCGATCATCGATGTGCTGCATGGCTGAATTGCCCTGCGCGTTGGAGGCACCGGGCCGCGATCTTTGGATGCCGCGCGATTCGGAATCCCGCGCATTCTCGATCAACTGGTGAATCAGTGCGTTGTCCAGATCCGTTACGTGCTGGTAATTGCGATGCGATGCTTCCGCGCTGGATTGGAGCGCCAGCTCCTCCGCGGCTGCCGCACGCTGCTGGGGCGTCGAAGCCATTTTTCCCGGCATCGTCGTTGGCAGCGGATCACCACCCCATAAGGCGATCTGCCGACGCGCTTTTCCTGCCGCTTCGTGAATTACTTTTGCAGCATCTGTGTGCTGGACGTTCGCCGGCGCTAAACTCAGCGCATGCTCGCCCTCCAGGGCGGCAATCGCATCGGCAAAGCTGCTAAGCGTTGAAGGCGAGCCGCCTCGGGGATCGCTCGATAGGACCGTTTCCAGCGCGGTTGCCGCTCGCGAGGCCGATTCAAGATCGTGGGCGCGAACCAGATCAGCGTCCGGTCGCACTGCTTCGGCCTGCGCGGCTGCGGAGAGCCGCAAATCCAGACCCGGATGCCGATGCGGATCTTCCCGCAGCGCACCGGCCCACGACTGGGCCGCGGCTGCGAAATCGACCGGCTTGGTCTGGTCGATCAGCGACTGTTCCGCATTGAACCGCACATGCAGCTTGGCATCCAGGTCGCGGGAAGTCGGGTCGATGCCAACCTCGATAGCGCCGGCGGCAATTTCATCGTTCATGCGGGCGATGCTTTGCGCGCGCCGTTCGGCCGCCCGCGGGTCTGCTGGCGCAGCCCGAGCCCGCGCGGCGGCGAGATTCTCGCGATCTGCAATGACCGCCGCGGCGCGCTCGCCCGCCGCTGCAGTCTGAACCCATTTCTGAAGCTGGCGAGATGATTCGACCAGCGCAGTCAGACGATCGCGCGGGATGTTACCCATTCCCGATGGCGCCCCGCCAAGGCGAAACAGCTCCTCCGATCCGCTTGAAATAGTCTGAGCGGCATCGACCCAATCGGACATCGCCACGCTCATTGCAGCCGACGGACTGTGAAGCGTCGCCCGCAACAGCGATTGGCGAACCATCGTGGCAATCTCTGAAGCGCTGGAGAGATGGCGATTGCCCTGCGATTCGGCTGAAAGATAGCCGCTCGATTGATGATCGCTCTGCGCGTCCGCCTGATCGACGGCGGCCCCGGCTTCCTCCAGCTCGGCGCGCAAGGTTGAGGCGAGCTGCGCGGCGCTGTTGAGCTCATCGATGCGAGCCTGCGTATTCAGGTCGATCGAGCGTGGCGAGATCACCACTTGCAGCGGATCGCTGGAACTGAGATGGCCCGCTCCATCCAGTGCGTCAAACCAAAGCGTAACGACATCACCCAGAGCCAGCTTCATCTTCGCCAGGTCAAAATTCATCACGTCTTCCTGTCGCCGACGATCGCCGACGATCGTCAGTGGGAAATAGGTCGGCGCGCCGTCGTTGATCTGTGCGCGGATGCGCATCGAATCGATGCCAAAGTCATCAACTGCCTGAAATGCGAGGGAAACGATATCGCCGGCGCTGAGTCGAAGGCTTTGGTCGCCCTGCTGAAGGCGTACGAGAGGTGGCCGGTCAATCATTGCGATGATCTTCGCCGAGTCCGGTCCATTTCCATGCATGCCTCGATCGCTCACCAGGTCCAGGGCATATGGCTCCGTTTTCTCTACTTTCAGTTTCGCTTGGAATGTATTGGACTGATCGGTGTGTTCCATGTCGATCGCGTTGCCGGCGACCGTGAGTGTGGCGGATTTCAGCGGCTCGGAAGCTGTTAAGATGATGCGTGCTTCACTTCCGACAGGCGCTTCAATCAGGCCAGTGCCATTGGTGACCGTGAAAGGCGGATGGCCCGTATAAGACGGGTAACTGTAGCGTATGCGGAATTGCGCCACCGCCGGGACTCGCCGCACGCGGAGGAGATATTGCCGGCTGGTGGCATCGCCCGCGGTCACGAAATAGCGCAGGTCCTGATCGACTGAAGAGAGCGTCAGCGAATAATGCCCTTCTGCGTCGGAGTTCATCGTCGTGCGCGACCATCCGCCCGGCTGCTCGAGATGAAGCCAGACCGATGAAGCGCCCAGATGCTGCACGTTGACCTGGATCCTCACCGGTTCAGCAGAATCCACATCCAGATCCCCGGGACGAACGTCCAGCCTGGTGGTAGTGACGGGCGGGAGGCTGGCAAGGGGCTTGAAGAATCGGCCCATCAAGCGAGGCAGATCAATCCCCGGCGACTGAGCCAGCAGCATCACCGCGCAGGCCATCACCGTTGCCGCCGCCCATGGCTCGATTGCCGCGCGCCATCTTCGCGGAGTTTTGCCGCGCTCCTGGGCAGCTTGCCTTGCGACTTCCGTCAGCAGATGGCCGAGGATTTCATTGGAGCCTTGATACGCTGATTCACCCAGAATGCGCGACGTGACCGTGATCAGCCTCTGCTGAAAACTGGGATGCAGGGTTTCGATCTGCTCGGCAATCTCGACCCAATCGACAGGTTGCAATAATGATCGCAGCGGCCGCAGCGCCAGCAGTAGAACCAGCAGGCCAAGACCCAGGAAAATGAGCCGAGCCGACGACGGCAGGTGCAGCAGCCGATCGATCGAGCAGCTCAATATCAGCCAAAGCAGCGAGACAGCGGTCGCCCAACCCAATGTATGCAGCAGAAGCTGCCGGCGCCGGCGCGCGACAAAGCTGGCCAAAAAGGCTTGGATGTCGGACGGCAATGTCAAATTCCGTTGCAGCATCGATGACGGCTCAAGCCAATCCCGTTCGTTTTCTTAGCGCCCATTCCGCTCCCAGGCATCCCAGGACCAGCCCAAAGAAATAGGGGCTGTCCCACAGCGCAAGCTCTGCAACATTGGGCCGCGCGGTTCCCGATGAAGCAATCCGTGCGGGGAGCGTGTTGATCTGATCCAATCGCAGAAACTGCCCGCCGGTCGCGTCGGCGAGCTTGCGGAGCATGGTTTCATCCCCGGACAAATCCGCCATTTCGGCCTGATCGCTGGCGGCAACGTGCAGAGGCATATGAATGCTCAGCGATTTTCCGCGCGGGCGGCTGAGCGACCATTGTAATTCAAAATCGCCCGCCGGCAGGCTCACATTTCCGGCAAATCGACCCGATCCGACGGGGCCGGCGCGCGAAAGCTGAACTGTTTGCACCACCCGCTGCCCGCGCAGCACCGACAATGAAGAGGATCGCATGCCCGCCAAGGCTGGATCACTGACGCGCGCGCGGATGTGGATCGGCTCATTGGGTTGCGCGGCAACTTTGTCGGCGTCGAGCGCCAACACATCGTTTCGCGCATAATAAGGTTGATCGGCGGCATACGCGATCAATTCCCGCCAGAAATGATCGAGCTGCGCATCGCCCTGTTTCAACCGCCACCGCCAGGTTTCATCGAGCCCCAGGAAAAAAGTTCGACCCGCGCCTAATCGCATTTCCGTGAGCACCGGAAGCCCGGATTCCGATTCCACCAGCAACGGCCGAACGTTGCGCCGCCAGCCCTCGCCATGCCGATCGGGCAATTGGACAAATCGGTAGCAGCCGGGCAGTTGCTCCCAGCTTCCGCCATCGGCTTCTTCTGACGCCAGTGCCGTTAAGCGTCGCCCCTGGTTGGTCGGCGTGAAGTGAAACTCCGGTGATTCACCTGGCCAGACTCTCCACGCTGGCGCAAACGCCACGACGTCATATGGAAGAAGATGCGAAACCGCGATCGGCGCGGACTTGTTGTACTCGGCAGGAAGATGCACGCCACCGGCCGCAAGAATCACGCTACCGCCTTCGCGCTCAGCCAATTGTTCGACGGCATCCCACTGTCCGGCATCCAGCGCTTTGATCGGCACGTCGAAAAGCACAATCACATCCTGCTGCTGGATCTGACGAGCGGGGATGTCGAGCTTTGGGGCGCCGGGATTGATGACACGGTCGCTCAGATCAATCTCCGCCGATCGCGACAGCGCGCTTCGCACAAACTGAAAATCCCATTCCGGCAAACCGGCCACCAGCAGCACTTTCATGCGCTGCGGCACCACTTTGAGCCAATGTTCGATATGGTTGTTTGCGTCGGTGACTTCGCCTTCGACCTTTTCGAACCAGAGCCGAATCGGCTGGGCTCCGGCGCGAGTCAGCTTCAAGTTGAAATCAGCAGTGGCAGGTTTTCCCTCGCGAATTGCGACGCGACGAATTTGTTCCTGCCCGTCGGCAGTTCGCAGATGCAGATCAAGATCCATCCCGCTCAGTCCTTCATGACGCAAAACTGCTTTGACCGAAAAGGGCTGGCCGGCAAAAACGCTGGGTGGAACTTGAAGCTCTTCAAATGAAAGATCGCGCGGAGGCGTCGGCGCGGCAGCATCGACCGCAAAAATCGGAATACCCTGCGGCAGTAAGCCCGCTCCCAAGGTTGGGTCGCCGCTCACTTGATGACCATCTGAAAGCAGCACGACGGCCCGCACTTTTCGACCAGCCGTGGCTTGTGCGATGCAGCCGGTGAGATCGGTTGTGTATCCCGTAGCCGCTCCGAGTCCCCGCTGACCTTCTCGAAGTTCAATCGGTATGGGCTGGTCTGAAACCGCCATGGCTGTCACGTCGCCCTGTGCGCTCAGGCGCGACACCAGGCCCTGCGGACGAAGGAGCGCTCGCTCTATCAACGCAATACGCGAAAGCTGTGCTACTTGCTGCGCTGCGGCACGGACTTGGTCATTGTCATCATAGAGAGCCTGATCCGACGTACCTTGATAATTCGTCGCGGCCGATTGGGCGGCCGAGATCAGTGCGGGAATTTCATTCTTCCACCTGCTGCGTGCATTGGCGGCAGGCATTTTCGCCAGGTCATCAATCGTGTGCCTCAGCGGCGCCTCAGTTGATAGCGCATCGGCGCGGCGGGCGAGGCTTTTCGCCTGACCGGTGTAAGCGTCCACAGCGCTGCGAACATGCGCTTCATGTGCCTCAATGTCGTGGCCGGAAACACGGGCGTATTCGAGGTCGTCCTGGGCGCTGCTGACCTCCGCCGCCAGCGAGCGAAGATGATCGAGCGCCAAAAGGTATGGTTCGGCGACATCTGCGCGCGTTCCCGGGGCGAGGTACCCCAACGCATCGGCCAGCGCAACTTCCTGGCGAGCATCGCGCTGATTGTCCACGACACTCATGCTTCGCGATCGATCGACAAGGATCAGCAGTTGCCCACGATCCGATGCTGGCACCAGACGCATTGCCACCGGTCTGAGGATCGAAGCAGCCAAGGCGGCAATCACCAGCCCGCGCAAGCCTGGAATCAACCAGCGCATCGATCCAGCAAGCAGGTGAATCTGCGGGCGATACAGCCACAGCGACACCAGCAGCGCCAGCAGCCCGACTCCCGATGCCGCCGGAAGCAGTTGCGGTGCCCGCCAGTTTAGCCCCACGAGAATGATCCCCTGCCAGCTCAGCATTCCAGTGGCTCCTTCTGCCGCGTGCTGGCTCCAGGGAAGAGCTCCGCTTCAGACTCGTCTTCCAATTGAATTCTTGATCGGCCAATCGGGTGCAGCGAGAGCCGCGCTATTAGAAGCTCAGTAACGAGAAGTGCGAAGACGCACCACAGCGCCGGCTCCCACAACTCTCGCCCTTCTCGACCACTGGCGAGCATTTCGCGAAGCGGACGAACCGTCGGATCGATGCGCTGGAAGCCAAGTGACGACTCCAGCGTTTTCCATTGCGATTCGCTGAGAGGCGAAAGATCCGATTCTTCGCGCGAGGGCCGGACCATGAACAGGCGAGTCACTGGTGATTTGCCGGGCTGCTCGATCTTCACCTGATACTCACCTGGCAAATCCGTATCGGTGTAGCGCAGCTCCGGCTGCTGGGCCAATCGAAATGCGGAAAGGTTTTCCGAGCGGCCGTCGGGACGCAGCAACGTGATAGCCGCGGGCGAATCGGAATCCGCAAGGACCATGTGAATGGCCTGCCCCGGCGCGAGGTTGCTTTGAACAGAGTCTCCGCCCGCCAGATACCGCACCGTCGACTGCACAAAGGGAAGATAAAAATTGGAAAGTGGCAGCGTGCTCCAGTCGGCATCCAGCGCGGTGGTCATCAGCAACACGCGGCCTCGCTCCGATTTTCCTTCGATCAGAAAGGGATCGCCTGTCAAATACCACGCGATGGCGCTGGCATCCACCGGCCGCGGATGAGCCGGGAAATACCGGGTGATGCTGGCGGCGGGCGATTCATATTGGCCGCGGAGAAATCCAAAAATCGGATGGCCGGTGTCCCAGCTCAACAGCAGCGTGGACTGCGATCCATCGGAAGGCGTCGCAGCATCCAGTTCGGCCGGCAGAATCCCCGCGCCATCGCGATAGAGCATCGAATTGTAATCGTCATAGCGCGACAGGCTTCCTGGAGCGACAAACAATTGCCCCCCGCCATAAACATATCGCTCGATCGCGCGAGCCTGGCTCGGCGTAAAACGCTCTATGTTGGCCAGCACCACAACCTGATATCGCTCCAGATCGGCGTCAGCCCATTTTTCGGCCGGCATGACGGTGACGTTGAAAGGATCTCGATCGGATGCTTTAGCCGGGGCGGACGCTTCGATGGCAGAGTGCGGCGCCAACGCGAAGCGGAGGAAATCAGATTCGCTGCGGAGCGCTGCCGATCGCTCGTCTCCGCTGAGAACCAGGACCCGCACCGGATCGATCACGTCTACCACGGCTTCAAGATGATCGTCTTCGATGTACCCCGCGCTGCGAATTCTGGCCGACACGACGTAAGCGCCGACATTCGCAAATGTCACCGGGATCGTTACCGTCGTGGATTTGCCCGCCGGCACGTTCACCTTTCGCTCGTCCGAGTGAAAATCGCCGGCTTGAACGGTCAAGGGCAGCCCTACGCGCGGTGCTGCGCCAAAATTATGAACCGTCACTTCAACGTCGATTGGCGCGGCGCTCCCATCCGACCTGCGATAGAAAATCGCCGGCATCTCCGCCACACGAACATCCATGACGGCAACATTGTCCGCATCCTGACTCCCGACCGGCACGACAAACATGCGGGTTGCGCGATCGCCTGCTGGCCCATCGCCCGGCTCCGCAAGGCGCTTCTGCCAGTCGGCGCGGAAGCGATCATTAATTTCGCGCCAACTTAGGGCCTGGTGATCGCAGATCACATAAATGTCGCGATTGGTGCGGTCGAAGCGATCCAGAACATCCGCCGCCCGGCTCAGTGAATCGCGGAGATTTGCTCGCGCCGGGATGATCTTCGCATCATCAATGCGACTTTCGATCGCGCGGAGATCGCCGGTCGGCTCGAGATCCGCATCGCTCTGTGTCGCCCCCATCAGAATCAGGCTCACGCGATCGCCCGGCTGAAGCCCACGCAGCACCTGCCGGGCGGCTGCCTGCGCCATCTGAAAACGCGTGCGTCCATTTTCGTCATAGGCCATACTTCCGGAGCAGTCCAGCAGCAGGGCCGCGGTGACGCGTCCGCCGGGAGAGGCTTTGGCCATTTTTCCGAGGATGATGGGCCGGGCCAGCGCAACCGCCAGCAGCGCGATGGTTGCCATGCGGATCAGAAGCAAAAGATATTGCCGCAGTTTCCAACTGCTGAAGTGCCGGCCGCTGGGCGATTGGAGGAACATCATCGCCCCCCATTCGATCTCGCGATGCCGCGCCCGGCTCAGCAGATGCAGCACCAGCGGCAGCATCGCGCCGGAGATTCCCACGAGCATCATGGCGTTCAGAAACATAGCGGAGGTCGTCGCGCGCTTCAGCGAATCAGGCGCGGCGTTGCAAAAACGAAGTCACGGAATCGATCAAAGGCTGATCGGTCGAAAACGAATGGAATTCCACGCCCAGCGCCCGGCAAACATCGCGCAAGGATTGGGCATGACGTCCGAAGTTCTCCAGATACTCTTTGCGCATCATGGCCGGCTCGAGAATTTGCGGCTTCTCCCCTTCCAGTCCGCGGAAGCGCGACCAAGTCTGGAATGGAAAATCGGTTTCATCCGGATGTAACACGCGAAGAATGATCGTCTCGTGCAGGTCGTGACGCAGGCGCGCCAATCCCTGGCGAAGGGAGGTCATCGGCGCAAAAGCATCGGTAATCACGATCACCAGCGAACGCCGGCCCAAGCGGTCAGCCGTCTGCTGCATGGCTTTGCCAAGGTTTTCTTTGCCGCGCGGCACCGCGCGCTCCAGCACGTCGATCAGCCGGGAAAGCTGGAGCGTGCCGCCCTTGGGCGCAACCCATTGCTCGATATTCGCTGCGCACAGCGCTATTCCGACGCTTTCGGTCTGACCCAGCATCAGATAGGACAGAGCCGCGGCCAACTTCGCGGCATAATCGAATTTCGATTCGGCGCGACTGCGATCGGCGGGGCTAGCGCCGGCGTAAGCCATCGATCCGCTGCAGTCGAGCATCAGCACGCAGCGAAGATTCGTTTCCTCGTCATATTCCTTGATGTACGGGCGATCGGTTCGTCCGAGCACGCGCCAATCGAGCCGGCGCGGCTCATCGCCGGGCGTGTAAAAGCGATGCTGGCGAAATTCGACGCTGGCCCCTTTGACCGGACTGCGATGCTGTCCGGTGATACTTCCCTCGACCACGCTTCGCGCCGACAATTGAAGTTGGTTGAGCCGCTCGACCATCGCCGGCTCGAGGTAGCGCGTGACGAAGCTCATGCACTAATCATACGTTTTTCACGGGGAAAAGCTCGGAGGATTCGCGTCGCGGCTAACCGTTGGGAGCGTTGGGTTTTCGGCGCGCTGGAAATGATCACGCAGGCGCGCCGGCCTCTGCGTTTCTCCGGTCCTTCTTCTGCTCCGCATATTGCAACGCCGCCTTCATGAATCCCAGGAACATCGGCTGCGGACGAAGCGGCCGGCTGGTCAGTTCAGGATGGGCTTGCGTGCCCAGGAAATAAGGATGCACATCCTGCGGCAATTCCAACACCTGCATGATCGGATGGCCGGGGGCTTTGCCGCTGAAGATCAGGCCGTTGTCTTCCAGCGTCTTGATGTACTTCGGATCGACTTCGTATCGGTGTCGGAACCGCAGCCGAATTCGGCTCGCGTTGTTGAAGAGCCGCGATACTAAGCTACCGCGCTTCAGCTCGATGTCTTTTCCGCCGAGGCGCATGTTGCCGCCGAGTCCTTCGATCTTCTTTTGCTCGGGAAGGATGTCGATCACCGGCGATTTGCATCGCGGATCAAATTCGGTGCTGTTGGCGTCGGTGATGCCGCAGACGTTCCGGGCATATTCGATAACCGCCATCTGGAATCCCAGGCACAAACCCAGATACGGCATTTTGTTTTCGCGGGCGTAGCGGATGCATTCGATTTTGCCTTCGGTTCCGCGCACGCCAAACCCGCCGGGAACGATAATGCCGTCGCAGTCGGCCAGTTCGGTTTCTGCATCACTCGAGCCGGTGGAATCGCCATTGGGCGCGGTGCCGTCGATCAGCGAGCTGTCGATCCATTTGAGCTTGATGTCCGCGCCCAGGTGCACGGCACAATGTTCCGACGCCTTGATGATGCTCGCATAAGCATCGCGCAATGACGTGTATTTGCCGGTGACACCGATGGTGATCTGCCGATTGCTCTTGCCGATGTGATCGACGAACCATCGCCATTTCAAACGGGCCTGGTCTTCCATCTTTTGATCGACGCGCTCGTGCAGGCCGAGCATCGTAAGCACTTCGCGATCCATGCCGGCCTCGCGAAGCGACTCAGGAATCAGGTAAATGCTCTCGACATCGTGCATCGAGAAAACGCGCCGCATCGGCACATTGGTGTACATCGAAATCTTCTCGCGGACCTTTTCCTTCACCGGATGCGTCGCGCGACACGCAATGATGCTGGGCATGATGCCCACTTCCATGAGCCTCTTGATGCCAAGCTGCGCCGCCTTCGATTTCTGCTCGCCAAGAGTCCCTGGCTCCAGGATGTAAGTCAGCGCGACGAACAGCACCGACGATTCGCCCTCTTCGTAAGCCATCTGTCGGCAGGCTTCGAGATAGAACGCATTTTCGTAGTCGCCGACGGTGCCCCCGACTTCGACGAAGATCACATCTGCATTGCTCTTAACGGCCAGCTCGCGCAGCTTGAGTTTAATTTCCCCAACGACGTGCGGAATGACCTGCACGTCGCGTCCGAGATACCCGCCTTCGCGTTCCTTCTTGAGCACCGCCGACAGGATTTGGCCATTGGTCGTGAAATTGGCGGCAGACAGGTCCTGATCGAGCAGGCGCTCGTAGGTGCCCAGATCCATGTCGGTTTCCATGCCATCATCCAGCACGAACACTTCACCATGGCGATAGGGATTGAGCGTGCCCGAATCGATGTTGAGGTATCCCTCCATCTTGATTGGGGCAACCCGCAGACCCTTGTCCTGAAGCAGCTTCGCCAATGATGAAGAGAAGATTCCCTTGCCCAGCCCGCTCATGACGGTGCCGACCACCATCACATATTTATGGTGTCCCTTGCGATAGCCGGCCGGCATCGGGGTGTAGAATTCGGTTTCTTCAGTTGTCTGGCCGATGCGGGCCAGGAGATCGTCACCGCTCATAGTTTGGTCGTCTTTCAATGGCTCGCCTCCGGGCCGGAACGCGTCAAACCCGCTCCGGGCTGTTCTTGCCGCCTTGTGCCATCCTCTTGCTGTTCCAGCGATACACGAACTGGGCATATTGCTCCTGCGTGTCGATGCCGTGCGTCGCCCGGCTCACTTTCAAGACCGAAATCGACCGGCCATGTTCAAGCACGCGCAATTGCTCCAGCTTTTCGGTTCGTTCGAGCGGCGTCGGCGTCCAACTCGCCAGCTCCAGCAGAAACTCCCGCCGATAGGCATAAATGCCCAGGTGAAGATGATACGATGCCGGCGCTGCCTCGGTCGCGTCGCGGAAGAAGGGAATTTGCGAGCGCGAAAAATAAATCGCCCGGTCTTCCAGCCCCATCACGACTTTCACCAGATTCGGGTCGGCTGGATTAGCGTCCGCGGGAAAGGGCGTGGCGGCCGTCGCCATGTCGCAATCCCTGCTGGTTTCAAGCTTTTCGATCAGCCCATCCACGACTTCCGGCTCAATCTCCGGCTCATCCGCCTGCACGTTAACGATGATCGAATCTTCCAGCGACTGCGCTACTTCAGCAATGCGATCAGTGCCGCTCTGGTGCGCAGCCGAGGTCATCACGCAGCGCGTCCCCCAGTGGCGCAGCATGTCTACAATGCGCGGATCATCCACCGCCACCAGCACCTCCCGCACGCGCACGCATTGGCGAACCTGCTCGACCACGTGCTGTACGAGCGGAGTGCCAGTCGTTGCGGCGAGAATCTTGGCTGGGAAGCGAGTCGATCCTAAGCGTGCGGGAATGACGACGGTCGCAGCCAAAGTCGGACCCTCTTAAGGGCAACTTCAAACTGTAGAGGGACAATAATGGCCGGCCGGGAGCCTGTCAAACTATTGAATTGAAGTTGCCATTTCATTCACATAAAGGGCAGTCAAGGCAGCGAAACTCGCCCTGCCGGCGCGACGGTGGCAGCCGCTTGTCAAGTTTGGATGACAATTGATCCGATAAGTGAAGTTAAGGCTGTGGGTCTCCGACCTTAAAGGTCGGGCAGCCTGTTCGAGAGACCGGTGTTACGGCGAGCACCGGTCTCTTTTTGCGCGCAAACTTCTTGAGTTCAACCGCTCACGCTCATCTCTGCGACGCGCCTGAAAGACGTTCCGCATTCCGGGCAGCGGCTGCTTTCCAGGCCCCGCAAATTGTATTTGCATTTCAGACACCGCCCCTCTACCAGTGCCAGTTGATTTCTGCGAATCAGAAACAGAATTGCCACGCCGGGGCCAAAGGTCCAGATGATGGCAGTCAGACCAATGATCAATGAGAGCAATGTTCCTTCACCGCAGTAGCAGTTGGTGCGTTTACGCACCTGCACGTCGATGGGAATGGTGATCAGCAGTTCCAGGATCGTGCCCGCAACGAGCGCGCGATACATCCCGGCAAATCGCCGGCGCCACTCGGCCGCGCCGACCAATGCAAAGATCAGAAACCAGAAGATCCAGCCAGCAGCCAATACCGTAAACTCGGGCCACGGGACGTTTGAAGCCGTCGTCGGCGACGGTGCGGTTGCCGGCGCTCCCGTGGAAGCCCCCATCGAAACATTCACATGAAACGAAGACGGATCTTCGATCAATCGATACAGGGATGTCATCGCCAGATAAATGCCGAGCGACAACAGCGCCGCTATAGCCGACCCAACCGCCAGCGAAACGAAGATGGATCGCCTGCGTCGTGGCCGTGGCCAATGCAATTGCGGCGCGCCAAGCAGCAGCAGTCCCTGCACGCCCAGTAGGATCATTGTGGCGATCAAAAAATTGCGAAGCGATAAAGCCGCATTCTGGCTGCTGGTAAAGACGCCGCCGCCAGAGTCGGTCGTCGCCATGAACGCGTAATACCAGGCGAAAGTCAGAAGTAGATACAAGCCCAGCAGCACAAACCGCGCCCGGATCGCGCGACGCAGCCATTTTGAAGCAGGTTGAACTTCGGTCTGTACCGGCGGGAGATTCATGATGTCGCTTAGACATCAAGCATCATAACGCAATGAGGAGTGATTCAACTGGCCGCTTCCCTGCCTCTGATGGACAAGCGGCTGTTCGCTATCCGTCCATGTAAAAACGATGATCGGACACGGGGCACGCAAAAGGTTTCATTCAATTCTCTCACCAGCGGTGAGAGAAATTCATTTGGGTGTCGCGGTGGTGTTCAAGGATAGCCATCAAATCGACGACCGATCCAAAGGAGATCTCGCCCATCTTCGTCAAGGTCGAGGACAATCCAAAACTCTCAACGCTATTGAGAGTTTTACCGCCAGCAAGTGTGTTGAGGAACATTCGCATGCGAACATCGCGAGGCAGTCGCCAAGCGGTCATTTTCGAGCGACCAGCGCGTTCTCCCCGAAATCGGCCATGAGCATCAATGGCTTCACGAACGCGCCGCCAATGTGGTTAGGGCTGAAGCAGAAAAATATAGTTTGGTGCAAATCGGCGAGTTCTACCGCCTTTCCTGGCGGTCTAGCGCCTGGCATGCGGCCAAATGGATGGGGCAGAAATTTAAACCGTGCCGAAAAGCAAATCCTTAAGCGTCATCCTCACGTCATGTTCCTTTGATATAACATAACCGCCCTGCTGCGTCGGCGGGCGAACGATTGGTAGAGGGATAGGAGCAAACCATGTCAAGCAAGATTGTGCGGCGGGTGGCGGGCATTCTGGTATGCACTTCGATGATTGGCTGCGCTTCGCACAGCAAAGAACAGAACCTCCCGCCTGATCAAGTGCCACAGGCTGTGATGGATACGCTGCACGCGAAGTTCCCGGACATGGCAGTGAAGAAAGCTTCAACCGAACGAGAGAATGGTCAGGAGATCGTTGAAGTAGCCTTTTCCGCTCGCGGCGGCAGCTACGAAGCAGAATCAACGCCCCAGGGCAAGCTTCTTGCGATCGATCGCATGGTCGAGGCGCGGGATCTTCCCGAAGTCGTCACGCACGCGATCCATGAGAAGTATCCCGATGCGAAAATCACATCGGCTGAGGAAGTCACTAAAAACGACGCCGTTGCTTACCATGAGGTGAACATCACCAGCGGCTCGCAGCGCATGGAATTGCAGGTCGATCCTGCCGGCAAAATCCTCAACGAAGAGAAGAAATCCGCCGAGGACAAGGATTAACGCCGGACTTCGGCAATCATTGTAAATCGGGCCATCACTTGCCCGGCTGCGCGGGCTGGGTAGCAGGTTCGCGGAACGACCGTTCGGTCATATCGTGTGCATCGTACGATCGCGCATAATCGCGCCAGAGCCAGCGCATCATTTCCGGCAATATCGCGCCGCCCTGCTTCTGGCCATGCAGGCCGATGCCCCAGGTGTAGTTGACGTCGTAGCCTTTCTTGGTGAGGGCATCGGCGAGGCGGACATTCTGGTAGTGCCAATCGCGATCGGGGTTGTAGCGATTGCCGCGCAGGGCGCGATTGTCGTTGACGCCATCCTGGAGAAAGATGCGGAGGGGTTTTTTCTCGCTGGCGAGAATGCGATCGGGGTAAACCTGCCCGCCGCGGAGATTGACGAAGCTGCCGACGATGCTGATGACCTTGTGGAACTGATTGGGCCGTTCCCACGCCACCGCGAAGGCGGCAATCGCGCCGGAACTGGCGCCGCCGATGGCGTGCATATCGGGATCGGGTGAGATGGCGTATTGCTTCGTGATCACCGGCAGCAGCTCATCCACGATCACGCAGGCGTATTTGTCATCGGGCGTGTTGTATTCGGCGGGACGGTTCGTGTTGCGATCGCCCCAGTCGCGCAGCGTCGGCTCGGGTTGATCGGGCCGTCGACCGGGGTTGATGAAGACGGCGACGATGACGGGGATCTCTCGACGATAGATCAGGTTGTCGAGCACGTTCGTCGCGCGAACGTCGCCATTGGGAGCCATCATGGCCTGGCCGTCGTTGAAGATCATGAGTGCCGCGGGTTGGGCGGGGTCATATTGCGCGGGGACATAAACCCAGTAGGTGTGCGAGGTGCCGGGGAAGACTTTGCTGGGCAAGGTCGCCGGGCCAACGAGCTTGCCTTTGGGAACGCCCTCCTGCGGGAGCGAATCGGGGCCGAGGTGGTAGAAGCGATCGTCGCCGGCAGCGAGTGCCTGGGAGGCGAGCAGCAGCGCGATGAGCAAGGAGGAGGCAAAGGGTAAATTCATTCGTTGGATCTCCGGATAGCCAGGAGCATCATACCGTGACGATGATTCGGTCGCGGCACGGCCGCATTTCGTAGCACAGCCTTCCCGGCTGTGGTCTTCCAATCACAGCCTGGAAGGCTGTGCCACGTTGGATCACGCGAAAACGCGCGCATGGCGTGGATACTCTTCTTCCCCGTCGCGGCAACTGAGCCGCGCATTTGCAGGTTGCGGGGGAAACCAGTAATGTAGCCCGCGCAGCGCCTTAGGCGCGTCTGTTTTGACCCAATGGATTGGGTTTGGCGGCGCTGGGTGTTCGTGATGGGGTCAGTTCAATCGATGATTGGCTGACCGATTGTGTCGAGAGAGAACCCGATGGATCGGGTTTAACAGCCGGGAAAGCCGGCGCGCCAGTTGTAGGGCGTGGCGAATTTGCGTTTGGATTTGCGGGCAGCGAAGGCTCTTGGTTTGGGGGCTTCGCGTGGCCTCGTCAGGCTTCACCGCATCTCTTTGGCCCACCTGGCTCTCGATTGGCAAATCGAACATCTCAGGTTCCAAGGCGTTGGTATGCAGATCGGCTTGGCAGGCCTGTCCTCTTGAATGGGTAGGCGCGATTGCTGCCGCTGGCGGACGCGGCCAAGGCCGCACAAGGAGTGCTCCGCGTGATCTTCGATTCGCTGTTGGGAATGTTCAGCATCGACATGGGCATCGACCTGGGCACGTGCAACACGCTCGTGTGCGTCAAGGGCGAAGGCATCGTGCTGAACGAGCCGAGCGTGGTGGCCGTGCGCAAAGGCACCAACCGCGTGCTGCAGGACGGCAATGCCGTCGGCCTCGTCGCCAAGGAAATGCTGGGCAAAACGCCCGGCTCCATCACCGCCATTCGTCCTTTGAAAGATGGCGTCATCAGCGATTTTGAAGTGACCGAGGCGATGCTCAGCTATTTCATCCGGCGGGTGCATGGGCGCAAGCATTTCATCGGGCCGCGCGTCGTCATTGCGATTCCATCGGGCATTACTGCGGTTGAGAAGCGCGCGGTGCTGGACTCGGCCGAGCGCGCGGGAGCGCGGCGGGTTTACCTGGTCGAAGAACCCATGGCTGCCGCCATTGGCGCGGGGCTTCCGGTCACCGA
>JANWHF010000265.1 GCA_025450555.1 Tepidisphaeraceae bacterium
CCAATCATCCCGGCCATTCTGTGGGGCAGGTGATCGACTTCAATGGACTCAAGCAGATTCTCTGGCCGGTTCATTGCGTGCAGAACACGCCGGGGGCGCAGTTCGCGAAGGATCTGCGAATGCTGCCCACCGATCGCATTTTTCAGAAGGGGACCGATCCGGCCATCGACAGCTACAGCGGATTTTTTGATAACGGCCATCGCAAATCGACGGGGCTTGATGCATTTCTAAAGAGCAAATCGGTGACAAATGTTTTCGTGGCCGGCCTTGCGACCGATTATTGCGTGAAATTCACGGCGCTGGATGCTCGATCGCTGGGATACAACGTGCATTTGGTGGTGGATGCCTGCCGAGGCGTGAATCTTCGTCCGGCCGACGTAGATGCTGCAATTGAAGAGATGCGAAAAGCAGGTGTCATCATTACAAAGGGCGGGATTTGATGGCTTTCACGACCATCGGATTCTTCGCAACATAATCATCTCCGCCCGTTCTATGATGGTTGCCGTCGAGTTGCTGTCCGGTTGAGTTGACGATCATTGATGCGGAGAGACGCGCGGTCCATCGGCCTGCCTGAAGAATTCCATTTGGCTCACTGGAAAATGTCCAGATGCCCGTGTCGTGAGCAGTGTCCCATGAGAAGGATAAGTCCGCGCCGTCGATTGTTTGGCCATCCGTCGATGACAGAGTCAGTGCGGCTGGCTGGATTCTCGCCCCGACGTTTTCGCTGAAACGCACGGCAATCGACTGGCCACGATTCGCGAGCTTGACGCTCTTCACGACTGGCGGCTTGGGTCTGGGCAATACGCGTACGTGAAATGCCCCGACGGGACCTGCTGTGGCCGCGAACCCGTCGCCACTCTTTACTTGATTGGCGTTCATCATCACCGTCAATTTCCGCGCCACGCCCGGGCGGAAGTAGTTTGCGGGAACGCTGACTGAATAGGTTGCTGAAACGGAGTTCCGGCTTGCACTGGCGGCGATGAGCTGCCCGATTGCATTCAGTCCGCCTTTCCCGACCACGTTCACGTTTCCGGAGGTGATGGTCGTCGGATCGATGGCCCGTGGATCGTTGTAATTCACGGTGAATGTGAGCGTGCTGTCTTGCGCGAGGACGGTGCTGGGCAAAGTTGGGGTCGCAACCGGCGGCGTCGGCGCGACCCAGCTTCGCGCTGGAGCGCCGACTTGGGCAAAGGCCTGTTGGAAATAGGCGACGATCGACGGCGCATCGTAAGCAGCTCGCCAATTCTGGCTCGACTCAAGCCGGGCCTGTGCAAGGAAATCAGAAACCGCGGGTAAGCCGCCAACCGCACTGTTGTAAAGCTCAATCGACGCGCCAGCGTCGGTGAAGTCGATGCTGGATGACTGCGCTCCAGATTCCGCTGACGCGCGCCACTGGTTCATACTCAGCGGCTTCTTATCCATCACGACCGCGCCGCTCGTGGCGGGGTAAATGTTCCCCGTCCAATGCTCCTGCGACTTGCTGATCGGCTGTCCGTGGGTCACCACCGTGCCGGCGATATTCTGAAAGACGTTATTGCGGATCTGCACGTTATTAAATGCCTGCAGTCCGGTGCCGCCGGGCTGAAAGCCGCTATCGACGAAAACGCCGTTGTTCCAGTTGTCGATGATATTGTCTTCGATGTTGAGATCGTTGATGCCCACCGCATCCTGCGGATTCGAATCGCCCATGCCGTAGGTGAGCGTGATGGCCGCTGGGGCGTTGGGGACGCCGGTGGTGAAGATGTTGTTGCTGATGACGGTCGGATAACCGGGGCGGGTGTTGCCGATCTGCAATCCTGAGCCGCCCTGGATGGTGCCGATGTTTGCGCCGCCAATAAAGACATTGCCGTTGACGACGCCGGTTGCGCCGCCGGGGGCGACGTCGGCTCCGTTCACGAGGCCAAAAGTCATGCCGACCGGGTCATTGATGAAGAGGTTATTCTCGATATCTCCACCAGCTCGCGCTTGCAGTCCATATCCAGCCGCCTCGGCAAAAATGTTGTCGCGGACGGTGCAGTTGACGTTGTTGGCCGCAAGATAGCAGTCGTGGTTGAACCAGGTGGCCTGCCCGCCCGGCACCAGATCGTTATATCCATTGTGATCGAAGATATTGCCTTCAATCAGCAGATTGGTGACGCCATAGGCATAGAGGCCTTCGGAGTTGGAGCTGGTCGCGTAAGCATCATCGATCACATTTCGGCGGATCTGGACATTCGAGATTGGGCCATAAAAAGCCTGCACATTGATGTCGTCGAAGTAGCCTTCGATCTGACAGTCCTCGACCAGGAAATTGCTGGTTTTGGTCAGGACATCGATTCCCGTCGCATTGACCGGCCCGCTGAAGTCGGGGGAAGTGGGATCGCGTCCATCGGAATAAAAATGGATGCCGATGATGTCCACGTTGTCGATCTCGGAATCGATATTGGAAATGGCATCGAACCCGGATTCGCCGCCGGTCATTAATTCCGGTCGCTCGCCGGCACCATAGGCGCCGATGACCATGGGCTGGTCGGCCGATTTTCCGCTCTTGCGCCATACGCCAAGGTCTGAGTGCCAGACATCGCCGCGCATCAGGAGCAACTGATCGGCCGAGTGGTCGCGCAGCAGGCCAATCGCGTGCGCGAGGGTTTGGACGGGAGCGGCGGGGGAGAGACCGTTGTTGGCATCGTTTCCGGTCGAGCTGCTGCAGTAAATGATGTGCGCACTCGCGGGTGGCTTGACAACGGTCCAACCGTTGGGATCAAGGCTGACCGATAATAGGGCGCGCTGCTCAAATGTTTCGATGGCGGGATGCGCCTGGATTGGCGGCGCAGAAGACCGGCCCCGACATCGCCCGGCTCGGCGCAGAAGCGCCGCGCAACAGGCCGGCCACAACAACTCCGGCAAGCCAAGTTTCATCGCTGATTCATCGAAACGAGAGAAAGCCCGCTCCGCGGCGCCCACCATTCCCTGGCCGCGGTTGTCGTCGAATAATTTAGGGGGCGCGGCAGGATTTATCCATCACGGAGCGCACGTCGCAACAGATTTTTTGCCGGATTTGTCCGGATTTCCGCAAGGTTGCGCCAAACCGAAGCGGCCTCAGCCGCTATCTGGCAAGGTTGCGTTTTCCCTTGATGCAATAGAGATGGGTATAGGTGCGAATGTACATGCACCCGTCGGCGATGGCGGGGGTGGCGTGGCATTTCTCGCCGAGCGGCGTCTGGCCTAATAGCAGAAAATTATCGCTGGCCGCGATAGCGACGACTTCGCCGCGCTTGTTGATGTTGTAGAGAATATTGCCGGCGCAGACCGGCGAGCTGTAATAGCTGCCCGGCACGCGCTGCTGCCAAACGATTTCACCCGTCTTCTGCCGTCGGCAGAGAACCAAACCGGCATCGCCCCAGCAGAAGAGCAAACCGTCTTTGGCCACCATGGTGGGCACGTAAGGCGTCGAATCGGTCGTGCGCCAAATCTGCTTGCCGGGGGTGCTGTCGGTTCCGGGGCGCACGGCAACAAGCTGATGTCCATAAGGTCCGTCGCCGCAGGAGCCGAAGATCAGGCCATCGGAGAGAACCGGCGAGCCGACCGGTCGCGCATCGAAGACACCGGGCGCTTGCCAGATCGTCTTGCCGGTCTGCGGATCGATGCCCAGAAAGCCTTCCGATTTGCTTAAGAAGACGGCTTCGGGCTTTCCCCCCGCCGGCGTGTAAATGCAGGGCGTTGCCGGCGAGAATTTATCCGATCGCGTGCGCGGCGCTTTCCAGAGGATCTTTCCCGTGTTTCGATCGATTCCAAAAATGTAACTGTTCGGCCCTTCATTGAGATCTGTAAGCAGAACGATGTTGCCCTCCACGATCGGAGACTGGCCGCTGCCATGCTGGCTGATGAAGGTTCCAAACTGCTGCTCCCAAATCTTCTTGCCATCGTGCGTGAAGGCAGCGAGCGAAAGCTCTTCAGGCGTGCTCCAGCAGACATAAAGGTGATCGGCATCGACGCAAGGCGTGGAAGTGGCATAACTGTTGTCGCCGTTCTGGCGATAGGTGTGCGATTCGATCTGCTGCTTCCAGATGATCGAGCCGTTCGTCGCATCGACGCAGAGAATCATGCGCTCGGCGGTGTGATCGTTGGCGCACGTGACGAAGATCTTCTTTCCCCACAGGACGGGCGAAGAATGGCCGCCGCCCGGAAGGGTGACCTTCCAGGCGATCGACTTGTCATCAAAATGTGTGGGAAAAGAGTCGGAGCTGATGCCAGTGCCATTGGGGCCGCGAAAGCGCGTCCACTCCTGGGCAGAGGCGAGCGGTGCAGCAAGGGGCAAAAGCATCAATGCCGCCAACACCGTCCAGAAACATGATTTCATGGCACAGTCCTCCAGCCCAAACCAGTCGTGACTACTTGGCAAATGAACCTGTATTTTGGCTGGGCAATCGGGCGGCTGCAAGCGATTTAAACCTGAAAAGACTTCGGCGCTGGTGATTGCTCTGCCCGGTTTTTACTTTTGCAACCTGCGCCCTTAACGTGATGGCCTATGGCAGAGAAGTGGATCGATGGTGCGGGCTTGGCCGCGAAGCTGCGAGAGGAAGTTGCAGCCGGCGTAAAAAATATTGCCCGGCAGGGAAGGGCGGTTCACCTGACGGCGGTTCTGGTCGGCTCCACGCCGGCCGGTGAGCTGTACGCCCAGCGCCAGCGCGAGGCCTGCGAAGCGGCGGGCATCAGCTACGAGTTGAGAACCTTGCCGGGCGATGTCGATCGCCAGACGGTTGAAGCGACGTTAGCCGCGCTGAATCACGACACCAGCATCACAGGAATCATGCTGCATTTGCCGCTGCCTCGGCATCTCGACGCGACCGCGCTGCAATATCAGATTAACCCGATCAAAGATGTTGAAGGCGTCAATCCTGCCAATATCGGTTACGTCGTCTATGGGCATACCTTGATCGCCCCGTGCACGGCACTGGCGGTAATTGAATTGATCAAATCGACTGGCGTCATGCTGCGCGGCGCGGAAGCGGTCGTCGTCGGCGCAAGCGAAATTGCGGGAAAGCCGATCGCACTGCTGCTTTCGGAGCAGATGGCGACCATTACGCTATGCCATATTGCCACGCGCGATCTAGCCGCGCATACGCAGCGCGCCGAAATACTCGTTGTGGCAGTTGGAAAGCCCGGGCTGATTACCGCCGAGCATGTCAAGGATGGCGCGATCGTGATTGACGTCGGCATCAATCGAATTACGCTCGCGGATGGAAGCAAGAAAACGGTGGGCGATGTCGATGCCGAGGGCGTTTATCCCAAAGTTTCGCGAATCACTCCGGTGCCGGGCGGCGTGGGACCGATGACCGTCGCCATGCTGCTGAAAAACACGTTGCGGAGTGCGGAGTTGCTGACCAGTCGCTGAAGTCAATCAAACTGATGCTTGAGCCAGTATTGTTCCTTATACATGTGTGGATTGGCGTCCAACTGATCGCGCATTTGCTGGACCCGCGCATTATCCATTTCTCCGATTTCCATTTTCCATTCCTCGCGTCGAAAAGGAATCGCTTGAATGACCGGCGTCCCCCTGGGCAGCACGTACTGGCTTCCGGGCGCTAATGTGCAAATCGCCGGGAAATTGATGTGGTTGTAGTAGGTATCGGTTTCCACCACGCCCGAGAGTGGAAAGAATGGGATATCCCAGCGATTGATCGGCGCGATGAACAAGGTCGAGTAGCCCGGCTCCGTCACAACCGCCCACGGATTTAAGAACTTGGCGACCGGGTAATGCGCGAATGGAGACTCGGCATACTGATCGGCCGCATGTCCTTCGACAATGTTATTGTTCGATTTCACATGAATCCGGCCATCGGGGTCGCGGATAAAACTGCAATCCTCCGCGAGTGGAATGATGTAGCCAGACGTCATGGCTTCCAGGAAGGGCGGGCACCGCTTCACGGTGGACCAGTTTTCCCTTTCTAAATCCATTGGCGTTCGCTTCAGCCACTGCGGAATCCCACGTGAGGCCGGGTAAGGGTGTGGGCAATTGGCGCGGATGACGGGGGTCGCATCAAATCGGATCACACTCATTTAGATAACCTGGCAAAAACCAAAACCTGATTGCGCGCCGCCCGTTGCCAATCACAGGAACAGCATCACAAGCACATTTTATCGCCGGTTGATCCGAGTGGCTAGTGAAACTGGGGGAGCGTGATAGAAGACATCTCCAGATACAGCCTATGCGCGCAAAGAGGCATGTGATGGTTCAACTCGATTGGGACGCGCGCTTGATGTTACAGGTATCGCTTGAACCTTTGTGCCGGCAGCTACAATCCTTTCATGCTGGAAACGATCAGTTGGACAGGCAAAGCGATGCGGCTTCTCGACCAGACGCGCCTGCCGGTCGAAACCGTCTTTGTGGATATCGCCGATGAGCGGCAGACATGGGATGCGATCAAACGGCTTGTCGTCCGCGGCGCGCCTGCTATTGGCGTGGCTGCTGCGTTTGGGGCCTATCTGGGCGTGCGGAATTTTGAAGGAGAACCTGATGCGCTGCTGGACCGACTCGAGCAGGTTTGCAGTTATCTTGAAACGAGCCGGCCGACTGCGGTCAATTTGTTTTGGGCCTTAAAACGGATTCGCGATGTTGGCCAAACTGCTGCGAAGAATGGCGCAGATTCGGCTGCGATAAAAAGTCGATTGTTTGATCAAGCGATTTTGATGCTCGAAGAGGATAATCGGGTCTGCCGAGCGATTGGGGAGCATGGCGCGAAGCTGCTTGCGGAATTGGCATCCGCCGATGACCGAATCAATCTCCTCACGCATTGCAACGCCGGCGGGCTTGCAACCGTGCGATATGGCACGGCATTAGCGCCAATTTATGTCGGCGCTGAGCGCGGAATGAGGTTCCATGTCTTCGCTGACGAGACACGCCCGCTGCTGCAGGGCAGCCGAATCACCGCCTACGAACTTCAGCAAAATGGAATCCCGGTCACCGTCATTTGCGACAACATGGCGGCAACCGTGATGCAGCAAGGCAAAGTCGCGGCGGTGATCGTCGGAACCGACAGGGTCGCTGCCAACGGCGATGTCGCAAATAAGATTGGGACGCTGGGCGTCGCGATCCTGGCCAAGCACTTTGGAATACCGTTTTACGTCGCCGCACCGACGAGCAGCATCGATCTTTCGATTGCAACCGGCTCAGACATTCCGATCGAGCAACGCGATTCGAAGGAAATCATCAACGGCTTTGGGAGAGTCACTTCGCCTCCCGAAGTACCCGTCTACAACCCGGCGTTTGATGTCACACCGGCTGAGCTGGTAACAGCGATTATCACCGAGAATGGTATCTCCAAGCCTCCGCACGAGCGCGCACTGAAAGACCTATGCACGCCTCGCTCGCTGACAAGTCAGGAAATGTAAGCCTTCTTCTTTCGGCCGCTCAAATAGCTTTCCATGATGCAGGATGCGAGCTCGCCGCTGCTGGTGTAGAACGCGACGCCCTTGGTGAGTCGCGCAAGCTGATCGACAAAGCCGACCCAATCCATTCCCCAATAGTCTTCGATCAAAGCAAAGGTGCTGATCCGGCAACCCTCGCGCACCGCGACCACCGCTTCCTTCAATGTCGCCAGCGTGCTGCGCTGATCGGGCGGATAAAGCAGATGAACGAAATTTCCTTCGACGTGAGCCGTCGGCTGCCCATCGGTGACGATGAAGATCTGCTTATTTTCGCTCGTTCGCTTTCGCAGAATTCGACGGGCCAGTTGCAGACCCATGTGCAGGTTCGTGAAGTGCTGTGGCGCGCGGTCGATCTGGTCGATCGGAACACGCAACCGTACCTGATAATCAAAAACCGTCACCGGCTTTGGCATTGCCAGCGGCAGCATCGCCTCTCGAATCCGGCTCGCTCCTGAATAGAACCCGACAAAATCGATCGAGTCCTGTGGGAATTTCGAGTGGACCAGCGCCTGCATCGCCATCGCCACTTTCTTTGCCGCCAGGAATCGGCCATAGCGCATCATCGACCCGCTCATATCGAGAAGCACGACGGTCGAGCAACTGGTCGTTCCTTCGTGCAGGTGCAGCTCAAAATCGCGCTCGTCGAAGCGGATGCCGAGGCGCTTCCCAGCCTCAGACGATTCTCCGTGTGCCTCTTTTCCGCGATTCGGAAGCCCATGACGCGCCAAGGCATTGTGAATCGTTTGATGCAGATCCAGATCGCTTACTGGATCGCCGTAAACATATTGCTTGGTCCCCTCGATTCGCTCGCCGCCCTGGCCCGGCGTCACGCGCTCGTGTCCTTCGCGCTGGCCGGTGCGGAGGTTGGCAAAGACCTCCATCAATGCCTTTCGCTGCATGCGGCCGATTGCTTTTGGCGTGAGCCGGAGTCGGCCCGAACCATCGCGATCGAGCAATCCTTCCTCAAACAGCTTTTCGAGCAGCTCCGATTGCGCCTCGTCCTTCGGATTCTGCAGCATCTGCTCGATGGCCTTCAGGGCCTGATCCCCATACTGCAGGATGAACTGCATGAGCTGATCGAATCCGAAGAGCTTGTCCTGCGTGGGAAATTCATCGCCGTCAAACTCTCCGTAGAAATACTTCATGATGTGGTCATTGTAGCCTCTACAGCTCCGGGAATGCATGTGGGTCGAAAAAAGAAACCGCCCGCGAACACTTGAATTCGCGGGCGGCGGGAATTCGAGTTTGAATCCAGAGTTAGAACGATTGCTGTGCCCGTCGCGGCCCAGCCGAGCCGCTCAGGTTCACGAAGTCGTTGCCGACCTTCAGGTTCAGCGTGATCGGAACATGCTGGACGACCAGCGTGTTGTTCCAGTCCCGGCCCATCATGGCCGGCCCAAAACTCACTGAACTGAGGTTCGTCGCCATCTCATAAAGCGTGCCCGGCGTGCTGCTGGCCCCATAGAAGATCTGCAGCGTGATCCTTGAGTTGGTGCTGTCGTATTGGAATCGCCGGAAGACTTCCGTGCCCAGCACGGGATCCACAGCCATGTTGACCGCCGGACGGATGACGTCGATGTGCTCGGAATAGACCTGCACCGACTCAGCCTGGCGGATCTCCGACAGCATCTGGTTCATCGTGATGCGCGCGGCTTGCGTCGCCTTGAAGAAGTTGGCGTTGGCCGTCACCGCGCTGGCCGAGGCGTTGTATGCCGCCGCGACCGCCACGAGCAGGCTGCTGGTGATCGCCAGGCTGACCATCGTTTCGATCAGCGTCAGGCCTGCGCGACGCATCGGAAGAGCTTTGCGATAAGTGTTACTCATGGCTCAATCTCCACGTACGTGTCAGGCAGCGGCGTGTAATAGCTGCCGAAGCTCACGCCCGCCGGATAGTTGCTGGTGCCCGTGCTGGCAATCGTAATGTCGGCACTGCCGTTGAGCGTCAAAGGCTGATTATCGACGCCGATCACGCTTCCCTGAACCGTGCCGGTCGCGTTACCGGTCATGCTGATCTGGCTGGCGATGATACTGCCGGCCACCGAGCCAAAGTCACCTTTGAAGCTAATTGCGTAACCGGGCGCCAGAAGGAAGGCACCGGTCAAACTTCGAAGGTTAGCATAGGCTGCCGTGTTCGGCAGGTTCTGTACGCCGCTGGCTCGCACGCTTCCGCCAAAGTTGATCTGGTTGGTCGTTGCATTAAACGTGGTGTTGTTATCGACCACAATCACACCGGTAATCGTGACGTTTCCGTTAAAACTCACCACGTTAGGCGATTGAATCCACAGCACACCTTGAATGGTCGTGTTTCCTGCGAAGCTCGGGTTTGTGTTCGGCGGAATATACATGTTGGACAGCGATTTGCCGCCGGCGTAGGCGCTCATCGTCACCGCGTTAGTATAAACGCTTGAGTCCACCGTAGGAAAGGTCGGGGCGGGTACACCAATGTGAATATGCTGGGGAATCTTTGTTGGATCGCTGGTTCCACCAATCGAAGCGCCCGAATAAGAAACCGAACCGCTTGGGTTGGTGATGCTGATGTCGCCGCTGACCTGCTTACCGCCGATTGCCACGGGGACCGAGTCCGCCATATCAGTAGACAGCACGCTGCCCATGGCTGGGTCTGGGTTACCCAGGATGTAGGATGCGCCGCCAGTGGTAATTTTTCCTTTGGAAGCCACGCCATAGTTAAAGATCGCGCTGGCGCGGGCGGCTTTCTGATAGCTCAATTGAACGCCGCGGGTGATCGTACCATCCTTGCCCATGCCGGTGACGGTGACGACCAGCTTATCGCCCGATTGGGCAATCGTTCCCTGGAACTTCGCAGCCGTATTGGAATCGATCGAGATGAAATGGCTCGTGTTACCGGGGACATAAATCGTTGGGTTGCCATTGGCGTCGTTGGCCATGGTCACAACGTCGGTGCCCATGTTGGACGTACCGTTGAGGTTCGCGGCCAGGAGGCCGTATACAGTAGTCAGAAGCTGATTACTGGGCGTGCCCGGCGGAACCGTGATGATACCGAGCTGGTACCGCATGAATTCCATGCCGGATTCGGCGGCACTCTGCGCGGTGGTCAGCGTTCGCTCGTTCTTGGCGACCTGGGCCGAAAGGGTGGTAGCGGCATAAAAGCCGACGGCCAGGGTGCTGAACAGAACAAGGAACAACATCGCCAGGACCGACGCCAAGCCGCGCCGGCGAGCATTTCCTGGTGAATAAGCTTTGAAGTTTCTCATAGGAACCTCGTTGCAAGCTTCTCGCGATCACTACGAAGCAGAATCCGGTGCACAGACGAGCCAACTGGTTGAATAAACGGTCGAGCCTTTGTGAAGGATCGTCACGGTAATTCGGGCCGTCGGGACGGTCGTGTCCTGAGGCCGCGTTGAAGTTAATTGCCCCGCGGCAACGGTCTGGACTGACACTTTCTGCGTCCAACCTGTGTAGTTCGTAATCGTATTACCTGAGCAATCGACGGGAGGCGAACAGCTCAATGTGTCCAGGTCCCAGATGTACGTCGCCTGCGACAGGTTTCCCTTGTGCAGCGACGGCGAACCGGGATTGTTTGGGTCGGTGTACGCCAGCGATGTGGAGATCTGCTGGATGTTCTTGGCCAGGTTGATGCCAGTCGTCAGCTCATTGCCGACGAGGTTCGACTGGCTGCCGGCCGCGAGCAATTGCAGCATCCCGCCGACCGCCATGCCGATGATCACCATCGCCATGGCTGTCTCGATCAGGGTGAAACCATGGGCGCGTGAGCGCACAACACGTTTTGGGAAAGCCTTACTCATCAACAACGATATCCAATTCAATGCGGGGTACGTCAAATTAGGCAGGCAAATCGAGTTGGAACCAGGGCATGGCGAGAAAATGAAAGAGGGCGGCCGCTTGGAGCGGCCGCCCTGCGTTCTTCCTGCGGAACGACATTATTTGACAAGCTGACTGAGCTTGAAGATCGGGAGAATGATGCTCATGGCGATAAAGCCGACGATGCTACCCATGAGGACGATCATGAGTGGTTCGATCATCGCGGTAACGCTCTTGATGACGGCTTTAAGCTCTCTGGCATAGAAGTCGCTGACCTGGTCCAGCACTTCGCCGAGCTTACCGGATTCTTCGCCGGCGTTGATCATTTGCACGACGGCCCGGGGAAGCAGGGGACTCTTGGCCAGCGGTGCCGAGATCTTTTTACCGGTTTTGACCGCCCCATGAACCGCGCGCCACATTC
>JANWHF010000266.1 GCA_025450555.1 Tepidisphaeraceae bacterium
ACATCGCCGACCGCTTGGGCTCAGGCAGCAGCTTCAGGCCATAGTAAAAGTTCTTGGCCTTGGCCTTGGTGAGCTGTTCGCAATAGGCGCCCGAATGGGCCAGGGGAATGGAATTGACAAGCGAAACCGTCATGCTCATTCGTCTGCTCTCCCGGGTCGGCCTTCACGACGCACAATCCGCGAAGCGCATGCGCCAAGCGCGGAAAGTACCAGCCGCCCTTTCTGCCATTTGGAGAGCACCGGCCTGCGGGTGAGTGTGTCATAGCCCTGACGGACAATGGCCGACAGGACCGCCCTGCCGCCCTTTCCGAACAAGGCAATCTGACTTCGCACCGCGGGCCGCAATAACGGCAGCAGTTTCTCCCCCCGGTCAAACAGCGCCTCCGTGCGCTCCACTTCATACTGAATCAGCTTGCGATAATTTTCGTCGAACTGGCCGGAATTGATTTGCGCTTCGCTCACGCCGAACCGCTCCATCGATTCGCGCGGCAGATAGATGCGATCGCGATCGAGAATATCTCGCCGCACATCCTGCCAGAAGTTGGCTAGTTGCAGGGCCGTGCAGATCTGATCGGAAAGCAGTTGGCGCTCTTGGTCGCGGTAGCCGCAGACATAGAGCACCAGCCGGCCAACCGGATTGGCGCTGCGCCGGCAGTAATCGAGCACCTGCTCAAAAGTGTCGTAGCGATCGACGCGCTGATCCTGCTCGAAGGCATCGATCAGATCCAGAAACGGCTCGATCGGAATACCATGCTTGGCGATCGTCTGCTTCAGCGCCCTGAAAACCGGCGTCGTCGCCTTGCCGGCATAGCAATCCTCGGCCTGCTGGCGGAAGCGGGCCAGGTATTCGCTGGCACGAGTGCGATCGCGCACTTCGTCGCCCAGGTCGTCAGCCGTGCGACAAAAGGCGTAGATATTGCAGAAATCCTGCCGAAGCGATTTGGGAAGCAGGATCGAAACGACGGTGAAATTTTCGTAATGGGTATGGGCAAGCTGCCGGGTGTAGCGAATAGCAGCTTCGTCGCTGGGGCAGGATTCAAAGGCAGCCCGCACGGTTGGCGGCACGACGCGGAGTCGGTCGGCAAGGGCCGGTACGGGCGCGTCGCTGGGAATAAATCCGTGATCCATTCAAAACCGTCCGACCCGAGCCGACCCTCCTGGCGAATTCACCGCCCCGAATCCCGGAGCAACATGTACAGCGAAAGGGACAGTACATCGACGGAGCCGATTTGGCAATGTAACAAGCTTCGTTCGCCACGCCGCCGACTCGCGTTATCGGACCAATGGCAAGCGACTTTTGAGCCGCTGTCCTGCGCTGCGAAAAACCTGATGGTTTACTGAGTTGCGCGAAGTAGGGTTCAGGTCGAAATGGCCGAGTCCGGCGTACGTGATTCATCGCTTTGTGCCGGCTGAGTCACGCGCGCAATGGCGTCTTCAAGATGTTTGATGTCAACGGGTTTGGTGAGATGTTCAGTAAACCCGGCCGCCCTGCTTCGGCTGACGTCTTCTTCCATTCCAAAACCGCTGAGGGCGATGCCTCTGACCGGTCGTTTGGAACGCAGCGCCCTCATCAGTTCCAGCCCCGACCCATCCGGCAGGCCGATGTCGCTGATCAGCAGATCAAACTCCGTCGTATCGGCGATGTGAAGCGCCTGCGCCATACTCGGGGCCGAGTGAACGTGATATCCGCGCTTCCTGAGGATTTTGCTCATCGCCCGCGCGGTGTCGGGGTGGTCCTCGACCAACAGGATCGACACATCTTTAGATGCATGGGCAATTGCAGAATCGGTCGGATGGTCCGTATGGCCGACGCCGGCGATGTTTACGGTGACGGGCAGCTCGATCGAGAAGGTCGAACCTTGGTTTCGGCCGGCGCTCTGAGCCGAGATCTGCCCGCCGTGCATTTGCACCAGTTTCCGGCCAATCGCCAGGCCTAAGCCTAGGCCTCCGAATTGCCGGGTGATGTTCCGGTCTACTTGCTCAAAAGCATTGAAGATCCGCGGCAGCGCTTCGGGCTCAATGCCGATCCCGGTGTCGCGGACTTCAACCAGAATCGTTTGAGCGTTTTGACCCGGGCCAAGACTATCCACTTGCCCCAGAGGGCGGGACACGTGATTGGAAGTCGTGACTTCAATCTCGCCCCCTTCGGGCGTGAATTTCACGGCGTTGCGGATCAGATTCCACAGCACCTGCTGGAGCCGGGCCGCATCACCCCAGACGTGATATTCCTGCGCCTGCAGCTTCACTTGGACCCGGATGCCCTTGGCGGCAATCTCCGCCCCGCAGGACAAATGCACCGCATCCTGAATCTGCGAATGAAGATCCACAATCTCCCGCCGGATTTCCAGCTTGCCGCGAGCAATACGCGTCACATCCAGCAGGTCGTCGATCAGGCGTGCTTCCAGTTCGGCATTGCGCTTGATGATCTGCACCAGCTCACGCGACTTGGCGGGAACCGACTTTTCCAGCTCCAAAGCGCTTGCGCTCATCAGGACAGCCGTCAGAGGCGTGCGTAGTTCATGCGAGAGGATCGCCAGGAACTGGTCCTTGGCGCGATTGGCCGCCTCGGCCTCGGCACGTGCGGATTGCTCGCGCAGGAAGCCGATGCGCTGCTCTTCCATCCGGCGATGCTGGATCGCATATCGAATCGATCGTTCCAGCATCGAGGACGTGATCTGGCCTTTGTTCAAAAAGTCGGCCGCCCCGGCATTCATCGCCGCCAGATCAATTTCATGATCGCCCTGCCCCGTGAGCAGGATGATGGGCACTCGGCAACCGTGTGCGATAGCTTCCTTTGCCAGATCGACGCCATTGTGTTCACCGAGCCGATAGTCGGCCAGGCAGACATCGTGACGATTGGCGGAAAGCTCTTCCAGGGCGGCGTGGTAGTCGCTGACCCACTTCACGTCGAATCGCGTCATGCCGATATCGCGCAGAAGCTGGGTGGTGAGGACCATGTCATCCTCATCATCTTCCACCAGAATCAGTCTGATCGAATCAGGGATCACGCCGGATTCCTTTACACCTACAATCAGAACTACACCGCGCCGTGAGCCTTCCCCTCTGATGGCGGGAGCTCGACGATCTCAAACCAATATCGGCCAAGCGCTCGCATCACCGAAACCAGTCCCTCGAACGTGACCGGCTTGGTGATGAAGCTGTTCACGCCCAGATCGTAGGTTCGATAAATGTCTTCCTCTGCCTTGGAGGTCGTTAAGACGACGATGGGAATATGGCGCAGGTTCGGATCGCTCTTGATCTCGCGAAGTGCCTCCCGGCCATCTTTTTTGGGCATGTTCAGGTCAAGTAAAATCAGGCCGGGGCGCGGGGCATCATCGGTTGCATATTTATTGCGCCGATAGAGGTAATCCATCAATTCCTCGCCGTCCTGCGCGAAGCGCAGATCGTTGGCCAGGCGACTTTCGGCCAGTGCATCGCGGGCGAGCATGCGATCGTCCGAATCATCGTCGGCCAGGAGAATGGTGACTGGATTAGCTTTGTCCACTGATGGTTTCCTCAACTTTCTCGTGCTGCATGGGCAGCGTCACGATGAAGGTTGCGCCTTCGCCGGACTTGCTGCGTGCCGTGATCGATCCGCCATGCCGCTCGGCGATCTTCCGACACACCGCCAGGCCGATGCCGGTCCCTTCGTAAGAGCCGCGACCATGCAGGCGCTGGAAGACGTTGAAAATACGGTCGAGATATTTTTCGTCAAAGCCGATGCCGTTGTCGCACACACAAATCATGCAAGTCTGATTGTCCGATGAAACCTCGGCGCTGATGCGCACGATCGGCGCGACGCCGGGCTTGCGGAACTTAAGCGCGTTCCCGACCAAATTCTGCAAGAGTTGTCGCATCTGCATCGGATCGGCATCGATGGTCGGCAACGGCTCGAGCGAAACCGCCGCGCCCGCGCGCTCGACGGCGGTTTCCAGATCTCCCAGCACATCCCGCGCGATCTGTGCCAGGTCCACCTTTGAAAACGGCTGCGCTTTGGTCGTGATGCGCGAGAACGAAAGCAGGTCGTTGATCAGCGTCTGCATGCGCCCAGCAGCGTTAAGCATGCGCTTGAGATAATCCTGTCCGTCGTTCGACAACGTGGCGGCATTCGTGGTGGACAAACGGTCGCCAAAAGCCTGGATTTTTCGAAGTGGCTCCTGGAGATCATGCGATGCAACTGAAGCAAAATCCTGCAGTTCGCGATTGCTCACTTCGAGGCGGACGTTGGCCGACTGAAGCTCTGAGGCGGCATTTTGCAGAGCCGCGGTGCGGGCATCGACCAGTTGCTCCAGTTCATCTCGCGACCGGCGCAACGCCTCCTCGGCCGCCTTTTGGTGGGTGATGTCGTGAAAAGCGACGACCGCGCCGACGACGCGGTCGTCTTCGATCAAGGGCGTCGAAGCATAAGCCACGGGAAAGACGCTGCCATCTTTCCGCGTAAATGAATCGTCATCGGCGCGCACAGGCTGACCGGTCCGGATCACCCGCAGCAGCGGGCAATCTTCTTTGTTGAAAGCAGATTGATCGGCATGCTGGAAGTGAACCAGCTCGTGCATATCGCGGCCCATCATCTCCGCGGCGCTATATCCAAGCAGGCGCTCCGTCGCGGGGTTCACCATTGTCGCCTTGCCCGATTGATCGACCGCGTAAATGCCCTCGGCAATGTTGTCGGTGACGCTTCGAGTAAAGGCGAGTTGCCCCCCAAGCCGGCGCTGAGCATCGCGTAGACTTCGCTCGGCCCGTTTCTGCTCGGTCAGATCGACGACGACAGCGCCGACGCCAAGCAGCCTCTTCTCCGTTCGCACGGGATAAATGCTGACCAGAAGATCGTGGTATCCGTGGCCAGCCTGTCCACTGAATTCGATCCGCAGCTCCGGCTTGCCGCTGTCGCGCACACGTCGAAGATGGTCTTCAAAGTTGGGACGAATCTCGGGAAGAATTTCGGCAAATCGCCGACCCCAGTGCTCGTGAGGCGGCGCGCCGCTCATGCGCGAGAATTCTTCGTTGATGCGGAGGAAGCGAAGATCGTTGTTGAAGAAGGCGAAACCTGCCGGCGCTTTTTCCAGCAGCGTGTCGAGCAGCGCGGAAATCTCCTCGCGCGATCGAAGTGCCTCGGCTAACTGCTCTTCGCGCGGCGGGCGCGCAGAACCCTTGCCGGCCTGGGCGCCAGTTTCAGAGGGAGCTACTTCGGAAAAGCCGATCGCCTTGCCCAAATCCACTTACGCGGTCCTTTGTTGTCCTTCCGAATTGGACGTTTTCTCCAGCTGCGCTGCTGCTCCATGCCAGCTCTAACTGGCTGCCTCCATGGAACTTATTACCCCGGATTGCCGACCAAAAAGGCGATCCTGAAGGTTACATAGCCATCGTACGCCGTTTTGGTGAATCTGACAGCCGACAAAATGACGGTAAAAGTTTGGGGCTCTCAATCCAGTGGCAGACGGGTCAGGCGGAGCCAACCGGCAGGACTGCCCGCAGGCGATTGATAATGGCGGGCAGGACTTCCATAGCGCGCTCAATCTCATGCTGCGTTGTCATCCGCGACAGGCTGAAGCGGATGGCGCCGTGAGCAATCTTCTCATCGATCTTCATGGCGCGCAGAACATGCGATGGCTCCAGGCTGCCGCTGCTGCACGCGGCACCGGCACTGGCGCAGATCCCCTGCTCGCTGAGCAACAGCAAAATCGCCTCGGCCTCGAGTCGGGAGAAGCCAACGTTGGTCGTGTTGGGCAGGCGCTGATCCGTTCGGCCATTGACCTGAGCCCAGGCAATGCGCGAAAGAATTTTCGATTCCAGCTCATCGCGAAGCGCGGCGACTTGTGTCATCGATGGCAGCGCCGCCAGCGCGAGCTCCGCGGACTTTCCCATCCCGACGATGCCCGGCACATTTTCGGTTCCACCTCGACGCCCGCGCTCCTGCGGCCCGCCGATGATCAGAGGTCGCGGGCGAATCCCACGCCGCCAGTAAATCGCGCCGACACCTTTTGGCCCATGGAATTTGTGAGCCGCAAAGCTCATCACGTCGATGCCCAGCGCATGGACATCTGTCGGAAGTTTGCCGACGGCCTGCGTTCCATCGCAATGGAACGGCACATTCCGCTCGCGGCAGATCGCCGCGATCTGCTCAACCGGAAAGAGCACGCCGGTCTCGTTGTTGGCCCACATGATCGCGACCAACGCCCCCTCGTCGTTGATCGCGGCATCG
Source organism: Tepidisphaeraceae bacterium (assembly GCA_025450555.1). Lineage (GTDB taxonomy): Bacteria > Planctomycetota > Phycisphaerae > Tepidisphaerales > Tepidisphaeraceae > JANWHF01. Next base: position 6,203 of record JANWHF010000266.1, read on the forward strand.
AGCGCCGCCATGTCCAGCGCGCCGGTCGAATCGACGGGAACTTCCACAATCTCCGCGCCTTCGCGAGCAAGCTGTGCACACAATTCGCGCGTGGCTGAGTGCTCGACGGTGCTGGTGACGATGCGTTTGCGCGGACTTCGCGAAGCCAGCAGGCTGCGAATCGCGGTATTGATTGCCTCGGTGCCGCCGCCGGTGAATTGCAGTTCGCTTTCGCCGCAGTGGATCAGTTTTGCAACATAGCCGCGCGCTTCATCGATCGCCTGCCGCGAGCGCTGGCCGAGCCGATGGATGCTCGATGGATTGCCGTACCATTCAGTGAGATAAGGCAGCATCGCCTCGACGACCAGCGGATCGGGTTTGGTCGTCGCATTGTTATCGAGATAGACCAGTTCCATGTCTGCCCAATCATAGTTGG
>JANWHF010000267.1 GCA_025450555.1 Tepidisphaeraceae bacterium
GCGCGTATCGGATGTTCGACGATCGAGAGTACAGCCAGCAGGATGAGCCGCTCGAGCTTGCGAGGGCGCCGTGGAGATTGCATTGCTCTGTTGAACCGGGCTTTTGTCTACGCCGTGATCATTCGCTTGGCGATTCCCGAGACGGTATCCCATGCCGCTCCCGGAATACGCTGCGTGTCGGCCAGCACATCATCCATCGCCGACAGGAACCAATCAACATCTTCGCGCGTGATGGTCATCGGCGGCAGGAACTTGATCACCTCGACATGATAACCCGCCACCTGCGTCAGAATCTTGTGCTTGTGCAGCAACGGCAGCACGATGATCTGCCCGAAGACGCCGAAGTTGAGCTTGTGGAGCATGTCCCAGGCCATCTTCAGCTTGACGCCTTCCTTGGGTCGGGCGAAGTCGATTCCAAACATCAGCCCTTTGCCGCGGACATCGCTGACGAATGGGCAATCCTTGGATATTTCCTTGAGCCGGGTCATCGCATACTGACCTAACTTTGCCGCATTCTCGACCAGCTTGTCTTCTTCGATGACATACAGGCTGGCCAGTGCCGCGGCCATAGCCATGTCGTTTTGACCGAAGGTATTTGAATGGACGACGCATCGTTCCATCGAATCAAACACACAGTCCATGATGCGCGGCTTGGTGATCACCGCGCCGACCGGCACATAACCGCCCGAAAGCGCCTTGGCCGTGCAGATAATGTCCGGCTCGACGCCCAGCCAATGCTGGAAGGCGAACCATTTTCCCGTTCGCCCCAGCCCGCACTGCACTTCATCGGCGACGAGCAGCGTGCCGTGCTTGCGGCAGAGGCGCATCGCCTCTTCGAGATATCCATCCTGCACAACTTCGCAGGTTTTGCCCTGCACCGGCTCGATGATGAAAGCCGCCGCCGTCTTGGCCGACAGCGCTTTTTCCAGCGCGGCCAGATCATTGAACGGAATCATTTCCGAACCCGGCATAAGCTGGCCGAAGCGTTTGCGGAAAAAGTCGGAGCCATTGAGAGAGAGCGAGCCGGTGGTCAGTCCATGAAAGGCATGATCGCAATAGATGACGCCTTGCCGGCCGGTGGCGCAGCGGGCGAATTTGATCGCCGTTTCGATCGTCTCGGTGCCGCTGTTGCAGAAAAAGACGCGGGAAAGATTTTCCGGCGTATGCTTGGTGAGCATCTCCGCGGCCAGGCCCGCCAGCAGGCTGGCATCCATGCGCACGAGATTAGGCATGTCGTGCGACATCAGTTGCTGGAGGATCGCCTTGACTTTCGGATGATTTCGCCCCAGAGCAAAGACGCCCCAGCCGGTCAGCATGTCGAGATATTTGTTGCCGTCGGCATCCCAGAGATAGCAGCCTTCGCCGCGCACATAGCCCTTGTCGAAGCCAATGGTCCGCAGCATCTTGATAAAGGCGGGATTGATGTGGTCGTTGTGAAGGTCGTATTCACGCCCTTTATGCTGCTCGAGCCATGCGAAAAAGTCGGTATGCATCGCGTCATCCTGTGGCACGCCTGCGGCTCCTTTCCTCCCATGCCTGGGGAGGGAGCGGGGCATTATAGCGAAAACTTGGCCGTTTGCCCGCCACCGGCCATTGTGGTAGGCTTGAGGTCTCGATTGGCCTCTCGGTTAAGAGCATGATCGGCTGGTCGGGTCCGATAAATTCCAGAGGCAATATCGACATTTCCCCGGCCGCGCCCGCACCACTTTTTGAAAGTGCAATCGGGTGGCAAAGCCGAATCTGTATGATCCATGCACGTAACTGATTCAACTCAACTTAGCCCGCGTCTATCCCGCCAGCCGTTGCACGTTTCGCTGGATGGCGCCCGCGCCGCCGACGAAGGGCGATTGCTGGAGCGATGTCTGGAGCGCGCCCGCGATGCCCTCCTGGCCAAGCAGAATGCCAAGGGCTATTGGGTTGGCGAGCTTCAGGGCGACAGCATCCTGGAATCGGAATACATCCTGCTCAAATGGATTCTGGGCCAGGAGGATGATCAGAATCTTCCCCCGATTAGCAATTTTCTCCGCAGCCTCCAGAATGCCGACGGCGGCTGGAGCCTCTATCCCGGCGGGCCGGCCGATTTGTCGGGGACGGTCAAAGGATATTTCAGTTTGAAACTGATGGGCGACGATCCGGACGCGCCTCACATGCGCAAAGCGCGCGAGTTGATCTGGAGCCTGGGCGGCGCGGAAAAGTGCAACACCTTCACGAAATTCTATTTCGCGGCGCTGGGCCAGATCAGCTACGACTCCTGCCCGGCGATTCCGCCTGAAATTGTTTTCCTGCCCAAGTGGTTCTATTTCAATCTGTATCACGTGTCGGCCTGGACGCGCACGATGATTTTGCCGCTAGGCATCGTGACATCGCTAAGGCCTATCCGGCGAGTTCCCGCGAACCGCGGAATCAGTGAACTTTACCTCGATCGCGAGGCGGCCGATCGCCTTGGCGAGCCAGTCCCCGGCATCCCGCGAAGCTGGCGTCAACTGTTTTTGAAAATCGATGGGTTGTTGAAGATTTACAATGCCTCTCCGTTTTCATTCCTCCGCCAGCGGGCTTTGAAAGCCGCGGAAGCTTGGCTGCTTGAGCACATGGAAGGCTGCGATGGACTGGGCGCGATCTTTCCGCCGATGGTCTACATCCTGATCGCGTTCCGGCTGCTGGGATACAAAGACGATCATCCGGTCATTCAAAAAGCGCAGCAGGATTTGCGAGATCTATATCTGCCCGGTCCGGGCCCCGATCAAATTCGCGTGCAGCCTTGCCATTCACCGGTCTGGGATACGGGAATTGCGATGCATGCCCTGGCCGAAGCCGAGCTGTCGTCCGATTCGGATGCGGCTCAGCGCGCGACGCAATGGCTGCTGGAAAAAGAATGCCGGATTTCTTCCGACTGGCAGAATAATTGTCCCGGCGCGCCGGCGGCGGGGTGGTTTTTCGAATTCAACAATCCGCACTATCCCGATGTCGATGACACGGCGATGGTGACGATGGCGCTCTCGCGTCTGGGTGGCGACGTTGCAAAACCAGCAGTACAGCGCGGGCTTGGCTGGCTCTTTGCCATGCAGAACGATGATGGCGGATGGGCCGCGTTCGATCGCACCACGGATCGGCCGATCCTGGAAAAGATTCCCTTTGCCGATCACAACGCGATGCAGGACCCGAGCTGTCCGGACATCACGGGGCGCGTGCTCGAATGCCTGGGCCACTGCGGGTTCACGGCTGAAAATCCTGCGATCAAACGCGCGATCAATTTCATCGCTTCGCAGCAGGATGGAAGCGGGGCGTGGTGGGGGCGCTGGGGCGTCAACTTTGTCTATGGCACCTGGCAGGTGCTGTGCGGCCTTCGCGCCGTCAAGCAGGACATGAAGGCGCCGTGGATCGTCCGCGCTGCGGATTGGCTGGAAAGCGTTCAGAAAGCTGATGGCAGCTTCGGTGAATCCTGCGCCAGCTATGACGATCCTTCCCTCAAGGGCCAGGGCGAAAGCACCGCATCACAAACCGCCTGGGGCGCGATGGGATTGATCGCTGCTCGCGGCGCGGAAGATCCTTGTGTGGCTCGAGCGATCAATTGGCTGATCGAGCAACAGGCCCAGGACGGGGCGTGGGATGAGCCGTGGTTTACCGGGACCGGCTTTCCGCGCGTCTTCTATCTCAAGTATCATCTCTACCGCCATTACTTCCCGGTGATGGCACTGGCTCGCTACAGGAAATTGAAGCGGAGTTCACACGATGGGCGCTGATTACGCGGCGCACTCTGTTGCGAGCATCACCGGCTCGGGAGCCGGCCATGGAAAGGCTTCCGATTCGATATCTGTGCAGGGCCAACAGACTTTGGCAAAAGAGGACACCGAGCCGGGCGGAGACACGATTCCTGTGTCAGATGGTCGGCTGCGCACGGCAAGCCGTGCGGAAATCGAAACACTCCCGCAATGGAAGAGCGCCTTCGCCCACTGTCGAAAGGATTGGCGTTATTACCAGATCGTGCAGGACACGATCGTGCAGGGATTCGAATACCGATATTTCGTCCTTGAAGACAACGACCGGCAGGTGCGCGCGATCCAGCCCTTCTTTCTGCTCGACCAGGATCTGCTGCAAGGCTCGGGGCCGCGCATCACACGCGCGGTTGGCGCGCTGCGAAAGGTTTTTCCAAAAGCTTTGACGATGCGCACGCTGATGGTGGGCTGTGCGGCGGGCGAGGGGTGCCTTGGCCACGTCAATGACCAGCACGCGGAATGGACGATCCGAATGCTGCAAGAGGGCCTGGTGAAATATGCCCGGCGCGTCAAAGCGCGCATGGTCGTGCTCAAGGAGTTTCCTTTCACTTATCGCAAGCCGCTCAATTGCTTCTCTGATAACGGCTACACGCGCGTCCCCAGCCTGCCGATGACCCGGCTGAACATCGCCTATGAAAGCTTCGAAGATTACATGGCCAAGGCCTTGAGCAAAGCCACGCGGAAGGACCTTCGCCGCAAGTTCCGAGACACGGATGAAGCGGAGCCGATTTCGCTGGAAGTGGTGCAGGATGTTTCGCCCTACATCGATGAGATCTATCCGCTGTATCTCAATGTTTACGAGCGGTCCTCGCTGCATTTTGAAAAGCTGACCAAGGATTACATGTGCCGGCTGGGGCGCGAGATGCCGGACAAAATGCGGTTTTTCATCTGGCGACAGAAGGGGCGGCCAATCGCCTTCAGCCTCTGCATGCTGCAGGATGATTGCATCTACGATGAATACATTGGGTTGGACTACTCGCTGGCGTTGGACCTGCACCTCTATTTTTACACGCTGCGGGATATTGTGCGGTGGGGGATCGCCAATGGCGTCAAATGGTATTACAGCAGCGCGTTGAATTACGATCCGAAGCGACGGCTCAAATGCGAGCTGGTGCCGCTGGATCTTTATGTCGCGCACACCTCGCGGATTGCCAACGCGGTGCTTCGGCGGGTTCTGCCCTGGCTTGAGCCGACGCGCAGCGACCCGACGCTCCGCGAGTTTTCCAACTACGCGCAGCTTTGGAACGACTGATGGATGCACCCGTCGATTCCCAATTGCCTGACCGCGCCAAAGCGCCGCCTTCCAACTGGTTTTTGAATCCATACGTGCAGATCGCCATCGGCGCGCTGCTCGTGACGGCGTCGGAGCTTCTGCTTTGGCGGGGGGCGCAGGCGGTCGTGCAGCCGATGGGAATCGCCAAATGGCTGGGCATCGATGCGCTCGCTTCGGGATGGACCTGGCTGGGAATCATCACCTATGTCCTTAGTTTCATCTGCTGGATTTACGTGCTTCGTTACGTGCCGCTGAGCATCGCGTTTCCCGCCATCAATATCGTTCACGTGCTGGTGCCGGTCGGGTCGTGGCTCTTTCTGCACGATCACATTTCGCCGATGCGATGGGGCGGGATCGCGTTGGTGCTGGTCGGCATCCTGCTGATCGTAGGGCCGGTTGCACGGGCCGAGGGGCGGCTGTGAGCGCGCTCGCCATCACATTCTGCATCGTCTGCCAGTTTCTGCTGGTCATCGGGCAACTGTTTTTGAAACACGCCATGAACGGCGTTGATCTGACGCCGCGCCCCTGGCGAAGGGTCATCTGGAATTTCGCGGCTGGAGTCGGCGCGCTGACTTTGTGGTTTTTCCTGTGGGTGGGGCTGATGCAGCAATCTGCCCTGAGTCGGATTTTTCCATTTGAGGGGCTGAACCCGGCGCTGTTGGTGCTAGGGGCCTGGATTTTTCTGAAAGAGCGATTGCCGCCGGCTGCATGGGTTGGGGTGTTGATGATCTGCGTGGGGATTGGGTTGGTGACAGCGAGTTGAAGCGGATGTAGGCGCGAATAGCTGCCTTTCCGCCGCTTGCGGCTTCGCGCAAGCGCAACCTTGCGCGAAGCCGCAAGCGGCAAAAAGGCACCCCACACTTTTACAAACCAGCATCTCCTCTTTCAATCTGCTCGCAATCCCTGTATTATTCCGCCCCCTCGCTGATGATGATGCAGCGCGCGGTTGCGCAGCAAAGGCGATGGTCCGGTTCGGCATGCCTCAGAACCATGCCGGTCCGAAGTAGGCGTATCAGTCGTCCGCTTTCGACGGGCGCTTCGCATGTCCTGAGACGGGTCTTTTCATTGGCCCGTAGAAGGTGATTGTTTAATGAGCCGTTATCTTGGACCGAAGGTCAAGCTTTCCCGCCGGGTCGGCGTTCCGATTGCCGACGTTCCCAAACATACCGCCAAAGAATTGACGCTGCCGGGCATGCACGGTTATCGCGGCCGGCGCAATACCGAATATGGCGTCCGACTGACCGAAAAGCAGAAACTTCGCTTCCACTATTCAATGATGGAAGGGCAGTTTCGGCGGTTTCTCACGATCGCCAAGAAGTCAAAGGGCAATACCGCCAATACGCTGATCCAGCTTTTGGAGACCCGCCTCGATAACGTGCTTCGCCGGCTCGGCGTGGCCCGCACGATCTGGGCGGCCCGACAGCTTGTGGCGCACGGCCATGTGCTGCTCAATGGCCGAAAGACCGACATCGCCAGCGCGCTGGTGAAAGTTGGCGACACGATCACCTTCAAAGAAAAGATCGGCAAGCTGCTCCGCGAGACGATGGAGCAGAACGCCGGGCATACCGTTCCGAATTGGCTCGAGTGGAACCCCGCTCAGCTCACCGCCAAGATCAATGCCTTGCCGGTGCCGGAAGATGTGCCCTTTGAAGTGAACATGAACCTGATCATCGAATTCTATCGATAAGCGTCCGATAACTTTGCAGATTCTGGATCACTCGACCCGCCGACTTCAAACGCCGGCGGGTTCTCTTTTTGATCGGTGGATCGCATTTTCATAGCCCTGCTTCGGCTCCAAATAATTGACACGCCGGCCCCCACCCCTCAAGTTACAGCAAGCGGCTACCGATGGTTAAATGGAGAAGATAGGGAATTCGGAAGCCCTAGAGACTTTGAACGGTTTGGAATCGCAACGATGGAGCCAGGCGTATGAAGACCGTCTATACAACCGGCGAAGCCGCGGAAATCTGCAAGGTTTCCCAGCAGACGATCATCCGGTGCTTTGACAGCGGGCGCCTCAAAGGTTTTCGCGTGCCCGGCAGCCGCTTTCGCCGGATCCCGCGCGACGCCCTGATCGCCTTCATGCGCGACAACAACATTCCCGTCGATGCCCTCGACAGCGGCAAGACCCGCATCATGGTGGTCGATGACGATCCGGAAATCGTAGAGCTGTTTGTGGACGTGTTGGAGCGAGATGGCCGATTTGAGGTCAAGACCGCTTCGACTGGCTACGACGCAGGCGTGCTGACGCAGGAGTTCATGCCGGACCTGGTCATCCTGGACTACATGCTGCCGGACATTAACGGCAACGTGGTCTGCCAGACCATCCGCAAGAATCCCAACTTCGAGCACATCAAGATCATCATCGTCTCGGGCGTCGTAAACCAGGACGAGATCAACGATCTGCTCAAGGCCGGCGCCGATGAATTTGTGAAGAAGCCGTTCAATATCGAAAAGTTGATCGAGAGGATTGGACAATTGGTGTCGGTGTAAGACTTCCAGTTGCCGCTTGGTCTTGGAATGAATTGCTCAGTGGTGTTTAACGGACCGACTGACAACCGGCAACCATGTCCGATCTTCGGGAAAAACGCGTCGAACTGATCCTCCAGCAGCTCGAAGAGCTGCCGACGCTGCCGGCCGTGGCCATGCGCGTGCTCGAAGTGACGCGCGACGATGCCTCTTCGGCACGCGAAGTGGTGGATCTAATCACCAGCGATCCGGCGCTCACCTCGCGCATCCTCCAGCTCGTGCATCGAGCGGATTTGGGCATCCGCGGGGAGATCAACAGCGTCGATCGCGCCGTCGTGCTGCTGGGGTTCGATGCCGTGCGAAGCGCGGCCCTGGCTGTCAGCGTCTTTCAAACCTTCAGCGCCCGCCCGACCGGTCCCGGCGAACATTTCTGCCGGGAGGATTTCTGGAAACATTGCGTTGCCGTCGCCTGCTGCGCCGAACTCCTGGCCGAAGCCATCGGCAACATCGCGACAGTCAACCCCTCCGAAGCCTTCCTTTGTGGCCTCCTGCACGATATTGGAAAAGTGGCGCTCGATGCGACCCTTCCCAAGAGCTTCAGCAGAGTGGTTGAAGCCGCCGACCTTTTGCGGGGAAACATCGCCGATCTGGAGCGCACGATCATTGGCCTGGATCACATGGTCGTCGGCAAGCGCCTGGCTGAGCGCTGGCAGCTTCCCATGATCATTCGCGATTGCGCCTGGCTTCATGACCAGGCGCCCCAGCTTCTTCCCTCAAAGGTAAAGCATCCGCGCATGGTCAACCTGGTGACGCTGGCCGACCAGATCGCCCGCGAGCAGCACCTGGGGTATAGCGGCAACTACACCTTCAACATTCCACGTCAATCGCTCCTGGACGCCGTTGGGATGACGGCCAAGCAGGTGGAAGATGCGCTCTCTAAATTGATCCAACGAATTGAGCCTCGTGCCGCGGCACTGGGACTCGGTCGCGCCAGCACATCCGAGCTGTATCAGCAGGCACTCGCGCAGGCTAACAAAGAACTGGGCCGAGTCAGTGGACAGCTTGCGGCCAAGAACCGTCGGCTTGCCGTTCGTGCGCAATTCTTTGATGCCTTGAGCCGATTCCAAAACGAGTTGCGTCCCGATGCCGCCCCGGCCATCGTCCTGCAAGCCGTCGCGCAGACGGCGGTGGGTGTTCTTGGCGTGCCATGCGTTGCGGTCTTCTCGCTGCCGCCGACGCAGACATACGCCGAGGCGCTGCTGTGCGATGGCGAAGGGCAAATCTTCGAGAATTCGCTGATCGATCTCCCTCGCGCCGGCGCGAAAACGGCGCAAACCGACTCGCCCCAATCCGAAGAAATCAACTCCCCGTTCGATCTCGCGTCGCTGGACGAAGATTCGATTAATTTGCCGGTTGAGGATCCCCCGTCGCTTGTGCCATCGCGGACCGAAGCGCTCTCCGAAGGTTCCGCTGAAGCCGCCGCGAGCTGCCGGTTACCCGACACTTCAGATGCATCGTCTGTAATTCGCCCCTCGCGCCCGCGCGCGGGTGAAGGACCGGTCCTGGCCGCCGGAGACGATCTGGAATGGTTCGTGTCGATGGTCTCTCCGCGCCTCCCGCACGACCGGCGATTCTGGATCTGTCTTGAAGCAGACGGCCTTTGCATCGGCGGAGTCGTGTGGGGAGGCCAGGTCGGTGAAGCGCAGCGCTTGGCGCCACAGGTTCAGGAACTGGCGACCATCGCCAACGGCTGGAGCCTGGCGCTTCGCACGGCACAGATCCGCGAAGAAGCCCGCGTCCTGTCCGAGCAGCTTGCCGACTCCAATCGCCGGCTACACAACGCTCAAAATGAAATTCTCCGCAGCCGCACCATGACCACCGTCGGCGAAATGGCCGCGGGCGCGGCACATGAGATGAACAACCCGCTGGCGGTAATCAGCGGCCGTTCACAGTTGCTGGCCAATCAATTAACGGACCCCAAGTTTAAGGCGATGGCGCATCTCATTCATGAGCAGTCGCATCGTCTCAGCGCGATCATTACGGAGTTGATGGACTTCGCCAAACCCGAGGCGCCCAATCCAAAGCAAACGGACGTTGCCGAGCTGCTGGACCGGGCGATGCACGAGGCCAAGGAGCTTGACGATCCGGCCGATAGGAAAATTGAAGTGACCATGGGCGATGTGCCGCTGGTCCTGGTCGATTCGCAACAAGTGACGGCGGCGATGATTGAAGTGATCGACAACGCCATCCATGCGACCGACGCGAAGGCCGGGCAGATCTCGGTGCATGCCGGCTTCGATCCGTACTCGTCGCGCGTCGTGGTGACGATCAGCGACAACGGCTGCGGAATGGACGAGCAGACGGCCAAGCGGGCCTTCGATCCGTTCTTCAGCAATAAGCCGGCCGGGCGACGCCGTGGCCTGGGTCTGGCCAAGGCGCTGCGATGGATTGAAGCCAGTGGCGGATCGATCCGACTGGAAAGCCGGCAGGGCCAAGGCACGCGTTCGATCATTTTGCTGCCGGCGGTTCGCGCGGCTGAATCAAAGCCCGCGACTCCCGCGCGGCGCGCGATGATGTAAGGGTTTGGAGAAGGAAGGAAGTGGGATATGGCATCGGCTGCAATTCAAAATCAAGTCAAGGCTGCCGTGCCTCCGCGCGTGCTGATCGTGGATGATGAGCCGGAAATGCTCGAAACGATTTCGCAGGTGGTGGGGGACAAGATGGATTGCCGGCTGCTGGTTGCCGGCACCGTCGCCGACGCGCGAAAAATCCTCGCTACACAAAGCATCTCGCTGCTCGTCGCCGACGTGAATCTTCCCGATGGCAGCGGGATGACGCTGCTGCGTTCCTTGCAGAAGCATCAGCCGACCGCCAGCGCGATCATCATGACCGGCTCGCCGGATATGGACGGGGCGATCACCGCGATGCGCGAAGGCGCGCTCGACTTCATGCCAAAGCCATTCAGCAGCGACCAGCTTCTGGAATGCGTGCGTAAAGCGCTGGTTTGCCAGTCGCGCATCAGCAAACAGGAGAAACGCATTCAGCGACTTCAGCGCGCCGTTCGGCGACTCAATGAAGCACGCCGCCAAGTGAGCCAGAAGGTCGATCTGCTCTGCAACGATCTGATCAACGCCTACAGCGAATTGTCCAAGCAACTCGATGGCGTCCGCACGCAGGAAGGCTTCCGCAAATACGTTGGCGGCGCGAAGGATCTGGAACAACTTCTCTGCCATGCGATGGACTGGATGCTTCGCCAGCTTGGCTATTGCAACGTCGCCGTCTGGCTCGCTTCAGAAGAAGGCGATTTCCAGCTTGGCGCGTACATGAAATATACGGTCGCCGGTGAGACGATCGTCACCGAAGCGCTCCGGCGAGTCATCCTGCCGGCGGCGCAGCGAGAAGGCGTGCTGCATGTGCCGAGCAATGGCCTGGTCTCGCAGTTTTCGCCAGCCGAATACCAGCACCTGCGCGACAACGACATTCTCGCGGTCAACTGCACTTATCTTGGCGAAGCGCTCGCGACCGTGATCTTTTTCCGCGATTCCAAGAGCACGTTCACGAGCGATGATGAAGCGCTCGCGCGAGCCATCAGCCCGATTTTCGCGGTGAGCCTCGCGTCCGTCGTGCGCGACTCCGCATCAGATGAAGGCGACACCGCCTTGTACGATGAAGAGCGCGATCGCGATGAAAAGCCCCGCAAAGACCCCGCCGACTGGTGGAAAACCGGCGGCGATCCGCCGTTCTAAATCTGACATCTCAAAGCTCGGATCTGAAATTTGAGATTGGAAATCTGAGA
>JANWHF010000268.1 GCA_025450555.1 Tepidisphaeraceae bacterium
ATAAGGTTTTTCTTCCTGGCTCGTCTGGAATCCATGCCCGCTCTCCCGTTCGATTCAGATTCGATTTATAATCTGCGATCGTGACGGAGATGGAAGATTCCAGGGCGATTGACCGGGCGGAGCAGCCGGAACGCGTCATGTACTCGATGCGGGCGCTGGGGCGCGCGGGGCTGCCTGAAGATTTTGAACTCGACGGCATGCGCTATCGCCTCTGGCGGTCGGTCAAACATGACTTCGTCGCAGCCACCGGCTTCTATCGCGATGCGGACGGGCGAAAGGTCGTGCTGAAAATCAGCCGAACAGTTTCCTTTGCCGGCATTCCGCTGCACTGGATGGGGCGATGGGCCTGCCGGCGGGAAATGCATTTCTACCGACGTCTCGCCGACCTTCCCAACATTCCGCGATTGCTGGGGCAACTCGGGACGACCGGCTTTGTCCATGAATATGTCGAGGGGCGGCCGCTGTCGGCCGGTCGAGCGGTGCCGGATGGCTTTTTCCAGCAGCTTCAGGAGCTTCTGTCGCAGCTTCACAGCCGAAATATTGCGTACGTGGATACAAATAAGCCGCAGAACATCTTGCTGGGCGACGATGGCCGGCCGCACTTGATCGACTTCCAGATCAGCGTGGACTTGGCGTGTGTGAGGCGATGGGCGTGGGGGCGACGGCTTTTGCGTTTGGCTGCGCGTGAGGATTTTTATCACATCCTCAAACACAAGCGCCGCCTGCGGCCCGACGAGCTGACCGATGAAGAGCGTATCGCTTCGCGCCGCAAAAGCCCGATCATTCGGCTGCACCGCTTTGTCTTTAAACCCTACTTTTTCGTGCGCCGCCGATTGTTTCGCCATCTACGGGCGACGGGTCGGCTGTTGCCTGAAGGAAGCAAATAGGATTTTGATCATGCGATGGTTTGCTGGACTGTGTGTCGTCGCGCTCTCTTTTGCAGGGACCGGATGCGCTGATTCGCAAACGACGCCAGCGTTGTTGCCTGACAAGCAGACTGCTCCTGCGACATCCCCCGCGACGGAAGATTGGTCTGCCGTCGCCAAGGCGCTTGGGCGCCAGGGGACGATCTCCGGCGACGTCTATCACGTGACGGTGCCGCGGGATGACCTTTTTGTGAGTATCGAAGGGATGGAGGTGCCGACGCAGGCGGGCTTGTCGAGCGATTTCTGGTTTTACCGCTGCACATGTGGCCATATCAGCCTGGTCGGTCAGTTCACCGTGGCCGATTACGAATCGAACGATGTGATTGATGCCCTGCGAGCCGGGCAAATGAAAATAGCGGCCCTCGCGCCGATGCTGCAATATGAAAAGCCGCATCTTCTGCTGATCCGATTCCAGGGCGAAGGGGACGCCGGCGCAATGGCCAAGGCGCTGCGCGAAGCCCTCCGCTGGACCGGAAAAGAGCGCATGGCGCCGCGGAAGATGAAATAGCCTTTATGAATTAAGCGTTTCCCAGGAATCAACCGTTCGCCAATCCCAATCGTGCCGCGCAATCGCGGAGGATATCGGCTTCCCATGCCGGGCGAGACGGGCATTTGGGATGGGGAAGGTTGGTTGGAATTCTGCCCATCAAATGGAGAAAAACGGCGGCCGAGTGTTTGTAGGCTGGCACGGGATTGCGGAAGGCGACGTTCCCCAGATATTGCAGCGCATCCGAAAGAGCATAATAACCGGCATCTGCTGCTTCCCAGAGCCGGTCGCGCTCGGCGAATTTTTCCGGCGCGAAAGTCGCCAGGCCCAGCAGATAGTCCGACCCGTACTCGATCATGTTGATGCCAAGATCGTTGCCGGTGTAGACGCGGAAATCCGGTCGATGGCGATCGCGAAGTTGGAGGCGATTCAATTCGACAGTTCGATCGAGCGAGGAATGCTTGGCCCCCACCAGCTCAGGGATATCGAGCAGGCCTTTGAAAGTTTCTTCGTCAAAGATTTCGCCATTGGGCGCAAACATTTTGCCCAGTTCGAATCCGATGACGGCAGGATAGCCCTTGCAGATGCTGCGGTAGGTTTCGACCTTCTTCCGCGGCGGAAGCCCATGGATCCGGCTCGTCTGAAAAAGGATCGGCGTGCCGCCCGCTTCGACAATTTCGTCCATGTAGTGTCGATAAAGCGCAACAACATCCCCCTGCCGACCTTCGACATACGCCCCCGCGACAAAGGGAACGCCCGGGCCGAGCGCCTCGCGCGTCCATCGCAGAACCTCGCGCTTTTCCTCATCGTCGAGATAATTGGCGTATCCGGTGTCCATGTTGACTGCATTCTGCAACCCCGCCCGATGCGTCCGGCGAAGGTGCTCCTGAAATGCGCCGACCGCGATCCGCCCATCCCGCTCGAATGGCAGCAGCGCCGCCGCGATTCCGGTGATCTTCCGGCTCGGCTTTAAGGCTTTAGTGAATGCGTCAATCGTCATGGGTTCTCCATCGTGACCGGTGTACTCGCGCTCTTGGCGCAAAAGATCGATTTGCCTCGCAGCGGCCCAAATGAACGTCAGCCAGGCCTTAGCGCCTCCGTGCCTCCGTGTTGAACTTCCTCCTTCTTCTCCGGCTTCTTTTTGACTTTGAGCTGCGCCGCCTCGGAAGATTGCTTGTAATGCGGATCGAGCGGATAGCAGCCTGAGGGCAGCGCGTTGCGTGGGCCGGTGGTGCAGTCGCTGAAAGTTCGACAGACATGCTTGGTCTGCAGCGGATTTCCGCGCAGCACATCGAGCGGAAGCTGGGGATAGGACAATACCATCCGCCCGAGGCCGATGCTGTCGATCCATCCTTCGCGCACGGCCGCCTGCGCGACGTTGGGCAGAAAATCCTGCAAATAGGTATAGCCGGTGCCGACGCAGACCAGGTCGGGGAATTGCCGCTTGAGATCGCGCGCCGCCATCATCTGTCGCGCGACGCCCAGCAGTGGATCCTCAGGCGGCTGGTAGCCGTCCGATGGCGGATAGAGCGCTGGCCGCTGAATGTGCGGATTGTAATAGGGACTTCCACCCGAAAGATTCATGAGCCGAATGTCCAGATCCCGCAGCAGGCGGAGAAACTGCACCGGTTCGGTCAGATCGATTTCCAGCGGGTTTTGCGCATTGATTCCAAAACCCCACCGGTACGGCAGCAGATTTTCAAAAGGCTCCGGAACGCCCGGCCCGGTCTTGCCCGGCGCCGAATCCGGGCCGGGCTTGAATGGGATCATATCGAAGGCCGAGAGGCGCACGCCGATCATGAGTTTCGGTCGCTGCGCCCGGATGGCGGCGACAATTTCGCGGAGGAACCGCGTGCGATTTTCAAAGCTGCCGCCAAATTCACCGGTTCGGGTATGTGCTCCCAGCAGCTCATGGCCCAGGTAGCCATGGCAATGTTTGATATCCACGAAATCGAAGCCGACATCGGCCGCGAGCGAGGCCGCGAGGACAAAATCATCGATGAGGGATCGCAGCTCATCGTCGCTCATCAGCGGATCATCCGGGCCAAGATTCACCCGCCGATCGAGAATTGGGTGATGATATGCGATCTTCGGCTCGCGCTTTCCCCATTCGTTGGGCACGCAATATCGGCCCGAATGCGTCAGTTGAAGGCCGATCAGAAGATCATCCGTTGAACCGACGGAGGCGCGGTGCGCGTCGAGCAGCGTATCGCGCAGGAGCGCCAGGTCCTCTTTGCTGGAAGGGTTGAGATACAGTTGATGCGGATTTGCCCGCCCTTCGCGCCGGACGGCAAACGCCTCGCCGCCCCAGATGAGCTTCGCGCCGCTCTGGCCAAAATGTTTCCAGCGGCGGATCGTGTTGTCGGAAGGATGGCCATCGCGCGTGGCATCCCAGCCTTCCATGGGATGGATCGTCCAGCGATTGCCGATGGTGCGCCCCTGCACGGATATTGGCTGCGACAGCAGGGAAGTCGATCCCGAAGAAACCTCAATGTCAAATGGAATTTCAACGCCAAGCTGCCTGAGATACTGCGCAAAGGCCCCCGCTTCGCGAAAGCTTCCAACGGCGGTGTAGCTGCGGGCGGCCATATCTTCTCCATTACTCGTAGCACAGCCTTCCAGGCTGTGATTGGAAAACCAAAGGCTGGAAGCCTGTGCTACGTATCGCGCAGTCGCGTATCAGAACCAATCATTTCTTCGCCGGCCGGGTCCATTTGAGGATTTGGCCGGCCACCAGCAGTCGCGATTGAAGCGTCGGCATATCGACGCCCTGCACGCTCGCCTTCTTTTCCATCGCGAGATTTGCTGCGAGCGCAGCGCTGTGGCCCAGCAGCATGAAGACCGGCTCCATTCGAATCGATCCATAAGCAATGTGACTGGCCGACAGACAGACGGGCACCAGCAGATTTTCGCACTCTTGGGCCTTTGGCGTCAGCGCGCGGTAGCTGATGGAATACGGCGCTGCTGGCGCAACCTGCACGTCGCCCTCATTTCGCACGACGCCATTCTGGACGACGCGCTGGCAATTGTGCGAATCCATGTTGTAGGCGGCCAGGCCGATGGAGTCTTCGATAGTCGTCTTGTGCTCGCAATCGTGCTGCGTGACGACATACGCCCCGATCATGCGCCGTCCTTCGCGGACATAAATCTGGTGTGGCCAGCCGCCGGTGTCTTTGAATTCATCCCGGCACAGGCCCCAGCTGGCCATGTCCTTTCGCACGTTGGCGGGCACACGAGGGTCGGTGGCCAGAAAATGTAGCAGCCCCTGCGTGTAAGTCAGGTGCTCGTGCCAGATGCGATTGCGGACGTCAGGTGCGCCGCCGGGGTAATCGTAGCTGTTTCCTATATAATCGGTCGATACGGCACCATTGTTGTTGATGTCGGTTTTGCCGCTCGGCATCTTGTCGATCTTCATCAACATGCCAAGGCTGATCGGCTTCTTTGCCTCGTGCAGCGCGATCAGATACCGCCCCAGCACTTCAAAAAGAGTGGCGTCATAGCCTTTGGGCGGCACGATCGGAATTTGATTTTCCCTGTTCTGCGTCAGACACAGCCGGAAGTTGTAGGCCTGCACGCGCAGGTCTCCTGCCCCGGGAATGCCACCATCGCCGTTTTGAATGAGGGGGATCAGACCGCTGTTGACGTCTCCGGGTTTGAGCCACGGATCGACCGGCACCATGAACTGATGCTTGGGTGTCTTGTCACGGATGCCATTGAGCGGCTCGCCATATTGCTGCGATGATTCGCGGCCAATCGTAAAACCCACACGTGCAGCAGCCATCAGATCGCCTTCGTAAGTGCAGTCGATGTACATCGCTGCCGTCAGCGGCACATGCTCGACGATCGCATCCGGATGGCCCGGGGCGTTCGCGCCATCGCTGGGGGCTTTTTCCAGCATAATCCGCCTGATGCGCCGATCGCGGACATCCGCCTCGGCGATGCGATGATCCAGCAGAACCTCGATGCGCCTTTGTTTGCCGTTTGCCTCGGCAATCAAATCATTGAGAGCCTTTTCCGCCACGTGCGGCTCAAATATCCACGATTCTTCCTTGCCATAGACCTTGCCGATCCGGCGATAGAATTCGAGCGACATTCCGCCGATGGCAAGTTTGTTTCCAATGTCGGTGAAACCCAGGCCGCCGGTGGTCATGCCGCCCAGATGTCCGCCCGACTCGACCAGTGCCACGGTTCGCCCGGCATTGGCTGCTGCCACCGCGGCAATCACGCCGGCCGCGGTTCCGCCATAGATGCAGATATCGCAATTGATCATGGGTGCGTGCGTTTGTCTTTCGCGCAGGCGATAATGTCAAGTGAATCTTTGGAGGATGTTTAACACAAATGAGCAGCCAAAAGCCTTACGACATTCCGTTTAATCGTTCTTCGCTGGTTGGCAAGGAGCAGGAATACATTTCTGAAGCCATGCGCATCGGCCAAATCGCCGGCGATCAATCCTTTACAAAAAAATGTCACGGCCTTCTGGAAAATGAATTGAAGGTTTCTCGGGCGCTACTGACCACCAGTTGCACGCACGCGATCGAAATGGCGGCACTGCTGCTGGATATCAAGGACGGCGACGAAGTGATTGTCCCGGACTTCACGTTTGTCTCGACGATCAATGCATTCGTCCTGCGCGGGGCCAAGCCGGTCTTCATTGATATCCGGCCCGATACGCTGAATCTCGATGAGACAAAGCTGAAGCGGCTGATCTCCTCGCGAACGCGGGCGATTGTGCCGGTCCATTATGCGGGGGTTGGCTGTGAGATGGATAGCATTCTGGCCACCGCCAGAAACGCAGGTGTCGCAGTCGTCGAAGATAATGCCCATGGCCTCTTCGGGAAGTACAAAGGCCAGTACCTGGGAACCTTCGGATGCATGGCTACCCAAAGCTTCCACGAAACCAAGAATTTCACCTGCGGCGAAGGCGGCGCGCTGCTGATCAATGACCAGAAGTTTGTCGAGCGTGCCGAGATCATCCGGGAAAAGGGAACCAACCGAAGCCGATTCTTCCGCGGACAAGTGGATAAGTATTCGTGGGTGGATATCGGCTCCAGCTACATCATGTCCGATGTGCTTGCGGCGTTTCTGTTCGGGCAGCTGGAGAAATGGAAAGAGATCCAAGCCAAGCGCAGGGCGATTTGGTCGCTCTACGAGAGCGAACTTACCGAATGGTCAAATGAACATGGCGTGCGCCGGCCGGTGATTCCGCCCCATTGCGAGCAGGCCTATCACATGTATTACCTGCTGATGCCAAATCTGCAGGCTCGAACAGCCCTGATCGACCATCTGAAGAGCAAGAGCATCCTCAGCGTTTTCCATTATCTGCCGCTGCATCTGTCGGTCATGGGCCAAAAATATGGCGGCAAGGAAGGTGATTGCCCGGTTTGCCAGGATGTTTCCGATCGACTGTTGCGGCTGCCCTACTACAACGAGCTGAACGAAGACAAGCAGATGCGGGTCATCGAAGCGATCCGGGGCTTCCGGCCGTAAAACCATATCCGTCGTGTGGACAACACGGCTCTTTTCGCCACAATACGCGCCCACTTTTTGACAGAAGGAGCAAAACTTGTCAGAGGAAATTCAATCGAGCGTTGATGCAGGGCAGGCGTCGAATGTGCAACTGGTCGTCGATGAACGCGACATGAAGACGACGTTCGCCAACGGCTACCGCATTTACACCACCGGCGAAGAGGTCGTCCTCGACTTCGGCTTCAATATGCTCAATCCGAACCCGGCCGGCGGACAGCAGCAGATGCTCTTCAAGGCCAATGAGCGCGTCATCCTCAGCTATCCAACGATGAAGCGATTGTCGCTTTCACTTCGGCAACTCGTGCAGCAATACGAGCAGCGCTACGGCGAAATTCCCGTGACGCCCACGCAAACTCGTCGATAAAGAGATCCTTAAGACGCGAGCCGCGCCGACGCTGGCAGCGTGTCGCGATGGTGAAGGTAAGCAATAATGCGCTCGGCGGTGATGGGCTGATTACCCAGTTCCTGCACTTCGATTGCCGCCGCGATTGATCCGACAAATGCCGCCGCCGCGAGCGAACCGCCGGCGGCAAGGATCAGGCTTGCCGTCGCCAGCAGCACATCGCCGCAGCCCAGCGGATCGACGGCGTGCGATGCCAGGGCGGGCAAATATTCGCTTTGAAGCCGATCGGCCATCGATCCCTGATTGTGCTCGAAGGTAACGAGTCCCTGCTTGCCGAGCGTAATGATCGCCTGGCGGGCGGAGGTCGCGTTGAGCAAGTTCCAGACGATCGCGCCCATGCCGTTGGTAAAGTCGTGCTGAGCTTCGCGCACTTCGCGCTCGGTGGGGCAAAGCAGATCCACATCGCGAAAACGAAGCAGATTACTCTGCCGGCCACTGACATCGGCTGTCAGAATCGGAACATTCTTTCGCAGCGTCGGCAGGATCCGATCGAGCAGGCCGGGTGTAATCACGCCATAGCCGAAATCGGCGAAAATCACCGCCGCTGCCCCTTCCGATGCTTCGAGGATGCGCGCTGCCAGCAATCCTTCCAATTGCGTGTCGGCTGGAGCCGGAGCTCCTTCATCCACTTTGAATAATTTGGTTTGATCGACCAGATACCGGTGCTTCACCGCGAGTTCCCGCCGACCGCGATAGCTTTGCAAATTGACCCCCGCCCCTTTCAGTCGCATCGCGGCTTGCTTCGACGGATCATCATCCGCCAGTGCCGTAATCAACGTCGGCTGCGCTCCAAGCCCCGCAAGGTGAAGAGCGATGACTCCTGCGCCGCCGTCGTAGTCGCGGGTATTCAGTGATCGCAG
>JANWHF010000269.1 GCA_025450555.1 Tepidisphaeraceae bacterium
ACCCACCCGTATCTGCACCTGTATATCCCGCTCACGTATTTCATCTGGGGAATCATTGCGCTGATCAGCGCCGTTCCGCCTCATGATGCGTCTGGTCTGCGACTCGATCCTTCGCTTTTTCATGCGGCGAATCTGCTGTTGCATGTTGTTTCAGTCTTGATCGTCTTTCATATTCTCAATCGATTGACCAAGCGCACGTGGGCGGCGGCGGCGGGGGCGCTGCTGTTCGCGGTTCATCCCGTCCAGGTTGAACCGGTCGCATGGATCACGGGCTTGAAGGATGTGCTGGCGGGAATGCTGACGCTCCTGGCCTTGTGGAGATACCTCGCCTTTGCGCAAGGATCGCAAAACACCAGTGACGAGACGAAGTCTTCCGCCCGCGATTACGCCAATTATGCGATTGCGCTCATCGCATTTGTTTTGGCCATGCTGGCGAAACCCTCAGCGGTTGCTGCACCGGCAATGGCCGTGGTCATCGATCGCTGGCTGGTCGGAAGATCGTGGAAAAAGGTGATTGTTTCGTTGGTGCCATGGATTGTCCTTGCGATTCCGATCGTCTTCATTGCAACGAAAGTACAGCCAGTTAATCTGCATGACATCGACGGCAATCGCCCGTGGCTTCGGCCATTGCTGGCGGCCAATGCGATTTCGTTTTACCTCTACAAGCTGGTTCTCCCGATCTGGTTAATGCCGCAATATGACCATGCCGCTCGAACGGTCATTGCGCGCGGATGGATCGACTGGTCGTGGATCGCGCCGGTTGTCTTGGCCAGCATTGCAATCATTTACCGCAAACGCATGCCCTGGATTCTGGCGTCGTTCCTTTTGCTGATTGCCGGACTGCTTCCGGTACTCGGGCTGGTGCCGTTCGGCTTTGAGGTATTTTCGCTGGTCGCCGATAGATATCTCTATGTCGCCATGCTGGGGCCGGCAATTGCGATGGCGTTTTTGGTTTTGCGATTTGGTCGTCATCGAGCATTCGCCTGGACCTGCGGCTGTTGCCTGGCGTTGCTGGGCGCATGGTCCTTTATTCAAACATTTCATTGGTATGACACGCAATCACTTTTCTCATACGAACTGAAAGTCAATCCCAGCAGCACGATTGCCGACCATTGTTTGGCTGATGCATACCTGATGGAAGGAGATCCAGCGCAGGCGCTTGTCTATTCCCGCCGGCTGATCGACAAGCAGCCGGGCAATAGCGAAGGCTATTTCGCGGCAGCAAGCGATCTGGCCGTCTTAGGCCGCTACAGTGAAGCTTTGGCGGCAGCTCGCCAGGGCCTGAGCATCGAGCCGGAGAATGTTGGTGGATTGAAGAATTACGCGGGGCTATTGGCCCAGCAGGGCAACCTTGAGCAGGCGCTATCCATAAGCCATCGAATCTTGAAATTGGCCCCGGACGATGGCCAAGCGCATCTGAATCTTGGCATCATGCTGGCCAATGCGCATCGAGACGAAGAAGCGATGAAACAACTTGAATCTGCGATCAAGTTGGATCCAGATGATTCGCAAGCGCATACCTATCTGGGCATTTTGCTTCTCGACCATGGCCAAGTCGATCAGGCCGCGCGGCATCTCTACGCCGCGCTGCAACTGGATCCCAACAACGCCATGGCAAAACAAGGCATGGCTCGGCTCGGCAGCCAGATACGGCGGTAGCTAATCTCTGGATGGCAGAGAAGAAGAATCGTTACGCGGTGCGCCGGCGTCGCAACAGAAGGCCCGCGCCGCTCAAGGCTACAATCGAAAAGGCACAGGGTTCAGGCGTTGAAGAAACGTTAATCGTTCCATTGGAAATGGAGGCGGGGATATCCACTCCCTGGTTTCCGATAAACACCGATGGGGAACCAATCTGCGACCCCGAGAAAAGAAGGGGATAGCTGCCGGGGCTGACGCCTAGCGTGCTGATGGTCAGATTGACGACGGTACCTGAGGCCGAAACACTGTCGCCCAAAGTGTTCAAAACGACACTATATTGCTCAACGGAAGGGGTTCCCGTCGTCGGCTCTACAGTGGTTGAATGGGCCGCCCAAATTGTGCCGGCGCCGAAGTCGATCGACTGAAAACTCGGTTCAACTTCAGGACCGCTGCCGTCTCCAATTTGTGCACGCAAGTTAAATCCGGTCACTGCGTCGCCGCCGGTCACCGGAATTGAAATAATCTGATTGGCCGTATTGGGCAAAAGGGTGAACGTGCCGACATCAATGGACGGCTCGGCCAATGCGGCCGTTCCACTTAATGCAATACAGGCGGCCAATGCTGCAACGGAAGCGCGCGACATCGATTTTCTCCTCAAGTGAGCCAGGAGAGTTTAACCCTTATGTCTGTTAATTGCCAAGGATTTTCCGGCGTTAAATTGGCTCATGATGCCGTCGCAGGCTGGATTTTTGGCGTGCCAGAGGGGACCAGCTTGAGCTTGGGCTCCTGGTCGATCGTGTCAAGAAGCTGGCGCGTGATGCGGTCGTCGATCTCTGCCGCCCTGCGCGATTCCACCGGATAGCGCACGACAAATTCCAATCCGCTGTCCACAAATCGCAAACGAGCCTGGGGCTTAGGCTCAGGGAGGGGCATGTGCACATGCTCGTTTGCAGCGGCATGTTGTTGCTGAATGCTTTCCTTATATTCGTCATAAACGTGCTGGACAGCGCCCATGAGCCGCTGCTCGGTCAAGTGGTAATCGCTGTTGGGCGACACCGTCAGCGCCAGCTCGTGCCAGACATAATTGGCGCCGGGGATCTGCTTATAGAAGGCGGATGGCTGAAACAGCACCGAATTGGAAAAGACGACGATCCGCCCGGTGGGCTGAAGATCGGAATGGCTGCTGCTCAATTCCAGCATGTACAGGCGGAAGATGCCGATGTCGATCACGTCGCCGGTGATTCCGGAAATGGTCACGCGATCGCCGACGCGCACCCCATATCGCCCCAGGAAAAAGAAGTGCGCGACGCCGGAGAGAATGACCGTCTGCAAGGCGACCGCAATGCCCGCGGTAATGAGGCCGGCAAAAGTTGCCAGCGAGCTGAATTCCGTTACGACGCCCGCGACGACAATCACGATGATGATTGCGCCAACGATCAGTCGTCGAACCAGCAGGAATTGCCTGCGCCTACGCATATCGGTGACGTAACGGAACGTGGCACGACGCCAAAGATTTGAAACTCCCAGCAGGATCAGGATCGAAAGCCCGATTGCTCCGAGTCGAATCAATAAGGCGCGAATGACGCGGAAATATTCGCCATGTACCGCATCATGCCACTGCTGCAGCGCCGAGCGAGTCGATCCAACAAGAATGTTCTGTTCCGCCAGCGGCACGCCCGCTGAAGCCAGCAGCTTAAAACGCGACGTCAGTTCATCGAATTGATCTTTGAGCACATCCAGCGCCTGCGCATTGTCCGATGGCCTGGTCTGCGACAGTGCATCGGCGCGATGAAGGGCGTCCAGCAATTCGGCCCGCAAGGGCGCGCGAATTTTTTCGTTGGTTTCCTGAAGGGCGCCCGCCTTCTTATCGAGATCCTTGATGTCCTTCATGCGCCGCGAAAGCGTGAACATGTCTTCAATCAGCCCGATAATTCCGGTCGACTCGGGGCGAATGTTCTGCAGGGCGGACGATTCAGTCGATTTGGAAGCCGAGCTGTTTTGCTGTTGCGGCTGGGCATCGGGAAGTGATCGCTCCAGATCATCGATTTGCTGAAGCAAAGTCGAGCCGCCACTCTCGGCGGTGAAATCCGACACATGCTGAATGACGTCGCTGCGCGCCTTCGCCAGATTCAATTCGGCCGTCAGCTCGTCGCGCTGCGCCTCCAGGGCCGGCCGCGAAGCGGCGGTGGTATTCGAGAGACTTGCCGTCACAGCATCCAACTGCGTCTGAAGCTGCGTCATGCGCTGGGACGATGCTGCCGCGGCCTGCGAAAGTTTGGCGTTTTGTGCATTGTGTGATGGTGTCGCACCAGCATTGGCATTGATCGCGGCGGCCTCCGCGCGGGCGTAGACAAAGCTCTGATGAAGAATCTGCCTGGCGTTCTGCCGGACCGAATCGCGAAACAGCACCTCCGGTGGCGTAATTGACGATTGATCCAGCGCGGTCACGCGCCGATACCAGTCAATCGTCTGATTGAGTTCGTCGAGAACCGCCTGGCCGGGATTCGGCTTCGTCTGGGCCGATGCCGCTCGGACAGAAGTCGCGCTGCAAACCAGAAGAAGAGCGACGTATATCCACGCGCAGAACCTCCCGTTCAAATTCAAACCGGCTCGTGATCGCATGCGGGAGGTGTATCAACGACTGCCAAAAGCCGTCAATGTGAAATCGCTGGACATTCGGCAGATCTAGCTCGCGCTCAATCGGCTTCGGATGTAATCGGCGCGGGCAGCGCGACGAACATCGCCTTCGAGCTTTCGCCCCTGAATCTTCTGCAAATGAGCGGGCTGCGTGAGAAGAAAAAGCTCATTGAGCGTACGGATGTCAACATCCTTTACGCGCCCCAGATGCAGACCCATACGGAGATGGCTCAACAGCAACAGCGTTTCTTCGCTCGCGATCAGCCGGGCGGATCGAAGGATGCCAACGGCACGGCCAACTTTGTCATCCAACTGCACCGTTCGATCGTCGCGCAGGGCTTTGCGGGCGTGTTGCTCGTATTCGATGATTTTGGGAATGACCACGTGCTTGAAATCGCTGATGATTTCTTCTTCGGTTTTTCCCAGCGTGGTCTGATTGCTGATCTGGTAGAAATCGCCGGTGGCTTCGGTGCCTTCGCCATAAAGTCCGCGGACAGCCAATCGCATGTCCTTTGCCGCGCGAAAAACTTTTTCGATTTCGCCCGTGAGTTTCAGGGCCGGCAGGTGCAGCATCACGCTGACGCGAATGCCGGTGCCGACGTTGGTGGGGCAGGCGGTGAGATAGCCAAAGCGGGGGTGAAAGGCGTAATCGAGCGTCGATTCGATCTTGTCATCGACCTTCGTGATTTGCTCCCAGGCTTCTTCGAGCTGTAAGCCGCTGCGCAGCGCCTGGATGCGCAGATGATCTTCCTCGTTGACCATGATCGAAATGGTCTCGTTCTCTGCGATCGCGACACCGCGCGCCCCCTCGGCTGCCGCATGAGGCTTGCTGATCAAATGCCGCTCGACCAGCAATTGCCGATCGATTTCCGGCGCTGCTTCCAGGTCGACATAAAGCAGTTCCGACGCGATCTGCGCATTGAGAATCGTCTCGCGCGCCTTCTGTTCCAGGGCCTGGCGCTGCTGCCGGGAGCATCGGCCCAGGAACGGAAACCCCGCGATGTTGCGCGCCAGGCGGATGCGCGACGAAATCACGATCTCACTCATCGGCCCGCTTCCGCGGAGCCATTCGCCGGCATGATTGGTCAAATCGGAAAGCTTCATAAGTATGCAGAATGTCTGTAAGTCTCGATCAATCACTCGCGCGGCTGATCGCGCCCGACAATCCCTGTCGATTCATCCGCCCTCGGCCTGGCGAATCTGGTCGCGCAGCTTGGCGGCTCGCTCATAATCCTCGGCTTCCACCGCCTTGGCCAATTCCTTGCGCAGACGAGTCAGATCGACCTGCCGCTTCATCGGAACTCCGGAGTTTCCTCGCCGCGCCGGAACCTTGCCGACGTGATGGCTCATGTTCTCATGGGCCCGCTGCAGCAGCGGCATCAAATCCTTCTCGAAAACCTGGTAATCATTCGGACAGCCCAGTAATCCGCTCTGACGGAACTCCGCCCAGGTGATGCCGCACTGCTCGCAGGAGGTGCCGACTTCCTTCTGCATGCCCGAATGCTGCATCACAAAATTGGTCAGCAGCTCGTTGATGGGCATGTGGCTCTTGACCGGCAGCCCTTCATTGGCCGCGGCACATTGCTCGCACAGATGCTTCTCGATTTTTTTCCCGGCTTTGATTTCGGTCAGGTGAACGGTGGCGTTCTTGTTGCAGTTATCGCACTTCATGAACAGCGCGCCCTCTCCGGCGGAATGCTCCGCCTGCACCAGAATGATCCTATTTACCGAGCCCGCCAGCGTCAATGAAAACCGCAGCGGCAGGCTCGGTTCCGGCGTGCATCATTCTAGGGCCGGTAGGTCGCCGAATTCCCGTCCGTTTCCCAAACTTCAACCGATTGCAGCGCCACGGTTTTAGGCAATCGCAGCGATTTCCCGATATGCATCGCCACATGCTCGGCCGAAGGATTCAATCGGTCAAAAGGCGTCAGCTCATTGAGATGCCGGTTTTGCATCGGCTCAATGATCCGGTCCACCAGCCGCTCCAGCTCATGAAAATCCATGACGACGCCAATCTCGTCCAACTCGTCGCGCTGCACCACCACTTTCACTTTCCAGTTATGCCCATGCACCGGCTCCAGCGATCCGTCATAAAGCCGAAGCTGATGCGCCGCCGAAAACCCGCGCGTCGTTGAGATCTCAAAAGGCATCGCCGCTGATTCAACCCACTTCGCCAGCCAATGCAAGGCGTCGCGATGCGGCCATGCAACGCCGTGCAACAAAATGCAACCAAACGCAACATATTTGGCATTTTGCCGATGTTGCATCATTGCCGGGGGTCAGAAACTCGAGCCTGGAAGCCGGAAAATCCCAACCGCCTGCAGAGCTCCGCTCTGTCTAGTTTCCAGTTTCTGGTCTCTAGCACACAATGTCTTAAAATGTCACAAAAGGACGCGCTTTTCGTAAAAATGAGTGACATTCGACTGCAATTCCAGACGTAACCCATTCCATC